>NZ_JBEXOV010000108.1:0-22198 GCF_040611715.1 Streptomyces sp. NPDC006544
ACGAGCGTTTGCCGCGGTCGATCCGCAGCTGGCGCAAGTCCGCGGCGAACGATGCGAGTTCATCCTTGAATACGGGTGGGTTCTCCATCAGCGCCGGCCCGCCCGTGCGTCCGCCCGCGCGTCCGCCGGGCGCCGGGTCCAGGGCCCGGTCGGGGCTACGCCTCGTACGGGCGGGCCGGCCAGGGGGCGTCGGCGGGGCGCAGCTTCTCGAGGCCGCCCTCGCCGGCCAGGGCCGCCGACAGGGCCAGGACGCCCGTCACCAGCCCCGGGTTGCCGATCTCGCCCGCCAGGACCCCGCGGACCAGGTCGGGCAGCGGCACCCACGCCAGCTGCATGTCCGCCTCCTCCGACCCGGTCTCCGAGTACCGCTCCCCGTCCGCCTCCGAGACCCCGCGCGCGAGGAAGATCCGGATCGCCTCGTCCGAGCCGCCGGGCGAGGCGTAGAAGTCGGCCAGCACCCGCCAGTCCGCGGCCTTGACGTGCGCCTCCTCGGACAGCTCGCGCTGCGCGCCGTGCAGCGGGTTCTCGCCCACCACGTCCAGCATGCCCGCCGGGAGCTCCCACAGCCTGCGCCCCACCGGGTGCCGGTACTGGCTCAGCACCAGCACGCGCTCCGCCTCGTCCAGCGCCAGCACGCACACCGACCCCGGGTGCACCTGGTAGTCGCGCCGCGCCACGGACCCGTCCGGCATCCGGACCTCGTCCGAGGCCACCGCCGTCTTCGCACCCTGGAACGGCCGGCGCGTGGACACCGTCTCCCAGGATTCCGCCGTGTCCTTGATCTCCATGCCCCGAAGCCCTCCACAACGCGCGACAGCCGGGGTACGGATCTCCGTACCCCGGCTGTCTACGTTAGGCGGTCGGCCCCGGCGACCCGATCGAGCGGGTCGCCCGAGCGCTACTTCGCGGCCTGCTGCCGCTCCACCGCGGCCTTGACCAGGCCCGCGAACAGCGGGTGCGGGCGCGTCGGGCGCGAGCGCAGCTCCGGGTGGGCCTGGGTGGCCACCAGGTAGGGGTGCACCTCGCGCGGGTACTCGACGTACTCGACCAGCTTGTTGTCCGGGGAGGTGCCGGAGAAGACCAGGCCGGCCTTCTTCTCCAGCTCTCCGCGGTAGGCGTTGTTGACCTCGTAGCGGTGGCGGTGGCGCTCGTCCACGTACGCCTGGTCGCCGTAGACCTCGCGCACGATGGAACCCTCGGCGAGCTTCGCCGGGTACATGCCCAGACGCATCGTGCCGCCCAGGTCGCCCGCGCCCTCGACGAAGGCCAGCTGCTCCTCCATCGTGGAGATCACCGGGTGCGGGGTGGAGGCGTCGAACTCGGTGGAGTTCGCGTCCTGGATGCCCGCGAGGTTGCGCGCGGCCTCGATGACCACGCACTGCAGGCCCAGGCACAGGCCGAGCAGCGGGATCTTGTTCTCGCGGGCGTAGGTGATCGCGCCGACCTTGCCGTTGACACCGCGGTCGCCGAAGCCGCCGGGCACGCAGATCGCGTCCACGTCCCCGAGCACCTCCGCCGCGCCGGCCGGGGTCTTGCAGTCGTCGGAGGTGACCCACTTGATCTGGACGCGGGCCTTGTTGGCGAACCCGCCGGCGCGCAGCGCCTCGGTCACCGACAGGTAGGCGTCCGGCAGGTCGATGTACTTGCCGACGAGCGCGACCTTGACCTCGTGGTCGGGGTTGTGGACCCGGTCCAGCAGGTCCTCCCAGACGGTCCAGTTGACGTCGCGGAACGGGAGGTCGAGCTTGCGCACGACGTACGCGTCCAGGCCCTCGGTGTGCAGCACCTTGGGGATGTCGTAGATCGACTTGGCGTCGATCGCGGCGACCACGGCCTCCTCGTCGACGTCGCACATCAGCGAGATCTTGCGCTTGATGGAGGTGGGGACGTCGCGGTCGGCGCGCAGCACGATCGCGTCGGGCTGGATGCCGATGTTGCGCAGCGCCGCGACGGAGTGCTGGGTGGGCTTGGTCTTCAGCTCGCCGGAGGGGCCGATGTAGGGCAGCAGCGAGATGTGCACGACGAAGACGTTGTCGCGGCCGACCTCGTGGCGGACCTGGCGGACGGTCTCCAGGAACGGCAGGGACTCGATGTCGCCGACGGTGCCGCCGACCTCGGTGATGACGACGTCGACGTCGTCGGTCGCCATGCGGCGGATGCGGTGCTTGATCTCGTTGGTGATGTGCGGGATGACCTGCACGGTGTCACCGAGGTACTCGCCGCGCCGCTCCTTGGCGATGACCTGCGAGTAGACCTGGCCGGTGGTGACGTTGGCCGAGCCGTCGAGGTCGACGTCGAGGAAGCGCTCGTAGTGGCCGATGTCCAGGTCCGTCTCGGCGCCGTCGTTGGTGACGAACACCTCGCCGTGCTGGAACGGGTTCATCGTGCCCGGGTCGACGTTCAGGTACGGGTCGAGCTTCTGCATCGTGACCCGAAGACCGCGCGCCTTGAGCAGCGCACCCAGGCTCGAGGCCGTCAGGCCCTTGCCGAGGGAGGAAGCGACACCCCCGGTGACGAAGATGTGCTTGGTCGTCATGGATTTGGGCGGCATCGCCAAGAGGGGGCTCCCGTGGTCGCGAGGTGAAGGTGCGTCCGGCGCCTGCCACCGTCGATCCGGAGGGGGTCTCAGGGGGCGCCGAAGCTGCGGTTTCGGGGCTCCTGATTCGCACAGGCAGACCACCGGTCCACGGGATACCAGCCTATCAGCGACGAGGCCGCTCCGCTTCCGGCCACGCGGCGCGGACCCTCCCGCGCACCGTGTCCGCCGCATCGTCCCAGGTCACCCGTTCAGCCGAGTCACATTGTCCCGGCGCTCAGGGGGATCACTAGGGTTTCGTCTTATCCTGCTCGCAGAACGATCACCAGACCGTCGAGCAGCCCCCGCGAACGGCGTAACCCGCTCGGTTCCGGAATCATGGGCGGGGCGCGACGTTCCACACTGATAGGGACGGGAGCCCCGCGCGACCGCGCAATGCCAGCGCCCTTCGGGGCGGACGTGCTGTTCGACTGGAGATGCAACGTGTCCGGGCGCATCGAGGATTACGCACTGATCGGGGACATGCAGACCGCCGCTTTGGTCTGCCGGGACGGGGCGGTGGACTGGTTGTGCCTGCCGCGTTTCGACTCCCATGCCGTGTTCGCGAGCCTTCTCGGCACCGAGGAGCACGGGTTCTGGCGGATCGGCCCGGCCTTCCCGGCCGGCGCCGAGGCCCCGCGCGCCTCGCGCCGCCGTTACCGTGGCGACTCGCTGGTACTGGAGTCGGAGTGGGACACCCCGCGCGGCACGGTCCGAGTGATCGATTTCATGCCTCCCCGCGAGGACCACGCCCCGCAGCTGATCCGCATCGTGGAGGGCATCAGCGGGCGCGTCCCGATGCGCTCCGCGCTGCGCATGCGGTTCAGCTACGGCCGCGTCGTCCCCTGGGTGCACAAGGTCGACGGCCGTACCGTCGCCGTCGCCGGGCCCGACTCGGTCTGGCTGGACACGAAGGCGCAGACGTACGGCAAGGACCTCACCACGTACTCCGACTTCACGGTCGGCCCCGGTGACCGGATGGCCTTCTGCATCAGCTGGCAGCCCTCGCACAAGGAGCCGCCGCAGGCCCCGGAGGCAGAGGAGGCCCTCACGGCCACCACCGACTTCTGGCGGGACTGGGTCGGGCAGTGCACGTACCACGGCCCGTACCGGGAAGCGGTGGTCCGGTCGCTGGTCACCCTCAAGGCCCTCACGTACGCCCCCACGGGCGGGATCGTCGCCGCGCCGACCACCTCCCTCCCCGAGGAGATCGGCGGCGTCCGGAACTGGGACTACCGCTACACCTGGCTGCGCGACGCCGCCATCACCCTCTCCTCGCTGCTGCGCACCGGCTACCGCGACGAGGCCTCCGCCTGGCGGGACTGGCTGCTGCGTGCGGTGGCCGGCGACCCGGAGAACCTGCAGATCATGTACGGGATCGCGGGCGAGCGTGAGCTCGGCGAGACCGAGCTCGACTGGCTCCCCGGGTACGAGGGCTCGCGCCCGGTCCGGGTCGGCAACGGCGCCGCTGGGCAGCTGCAACTCGACGTGTACGGCGAGGTCACCGAGGCCCTGCACCTGGGGCACATGACGGGCCTGGCCCGCAACGACTACGCGTCGCTGCTCCAGCTCAAGCTCATCCGCTACCTGGAGACCCACTGGGACCAGCCGGACGAGGGCATCTGGGAGGTGCGCGGCCCGCGGCGGCACTTCGTGCACTCGAAGGTGATGGCGTGGGTGGCCGTGGACCGCACGATCAAGCTGATCGAGAGCGGGGACGCCGACGGGCCGCTGGAGCGGTGGCGGGAGCTGCGCGACGAGATCCACCAGGACGTGTGCGAGAAGGGCTACGACAAGGAGCGCAACACGTTCACGCAGTCCTACGGCTCGAAGGAGCTGGACGCCTCCCTCCTGCTGATCCCGCAGATGGGCTTCCTGCCGCCGGACGACAAGCGGGTGATCGGCACGATCGAGGCGATCCAGCGCGAACTGTCCACCCCCGACGGCTTCATCCTGCGCTACCCGACGGCGGGCGACGAGGCGGGCGTGGACGGCCTGGAGGGCGACGAGGGGGCCTTCCTCGCGTGCTCGTTCTGGATGGCCGACGACCTGGCGATGATCGGGCGCGTCGACGAGGCCCGCCGCCTCTTCGAGAAGCTGCTGTCCCTGCGCAACGACCTGGGCCTGCTGGCGGAGGAGTGGGATCCCAAGCTCCAGCGGCAGGTCGGCAACTTCCCGCAGGCCTTCAGCCACGTCCCGTTGATCGACACGGCCCTGCGCCTGACGGCGAGCGGCGCCTACGGCGGCTGACTTCCCGCCCCGGGCCGGGGGGCCCGTCCTCCTGCGGATCCCCCGGCCCGGCGCCACGCCCCGCCCGTCTCGCCGCGCCCGCACCCCCGGCCCCGCCTACGCTGAGGAGGTCCCCCGCCTCCGCGAGGAAGGGCCGCAGCCATGACGTCCACTTCCAAGGCGGGCACGGCCCTGACCGCGCTCCGCGAGGACCTCTCCGGCGAGGTCTTCGCCCCGGACGACGCCGGGTACGACGAGGCCCGCACCGTCTTCAACGCCATGGTCGACCGGCGCCCCGCGGTCATCGCCCGGTGCGAGAGCGAAGCTGACGTGGTCACCGCCGTCCGCTTCGCCCGCGAGCTCGACCTGCCGGTCGCCGTGCGCGGCGGCGGGCACAGCGTGGCCGGGATGTCCCTCAACGACGGCGGGCTCGTCATCGACATGCGCCGGATGCACGAGGTCACCGTGCACCCCGCGGCGAAGGCCGTACGGATCGGCGGCGGGGCGTTGATGAGTCACCTGGACCGCGCCTGCCAGCCGTACGCGCTCGCCACCACCGGCGGCCGCGTCTCCACCACCGGCGTCGCCGGCTTCGTCCTGGGCGGCGGCTCCGGCTGGCTGGACCGCGACTTCGGCCTGGCCGTGGACAACCTCCTCGGCGTGGACCTGGTCACCGCCGACGGGCGCACGCTCACCGCGACCGCGGAGGACTTCCCGGAACTGTTCTGGGCCCTGCACGGCGGCGGCGGCAACTTCGGCGTCGCGACCTCCCTGACGCTGCGCCTGCACGAGCTGCCGGAGTTCGCGATGTGCCTGCTCCTGTACCCGCCGGAGTCCGGCCCCGAGGCGCTGCGCGTCTTCCGGGACGTCATCGAGGCCGCCGGGCCCGAGGCCGGCGGCGGCATGATCTACATGACCGGCCCGCCGGAGCCCTTCGTTCCGGATCATCTGGTCGGGACGCTGCTGGCGGGCGCGCTGGTGACCTACGCGGGCGGCGAGGAGGCGCTGCGGGAGCTCGTCGGCCCCCTCCGGTCGCTGCCGCACGTCGCCGAGGTACTGACCGCGATCCCCTACGCGGACCTCCAGTGCATGATGGACGACCCGCCCGGGATGCGGAACTACTGGTCGGCCGAGTACCTGACCGCCCTCCCCGACGAGCTGGTGGACGTGTTCTGCGCCCGCGCCCTCTCGATGCCGGTTCCCAGCGGGACCCAGCACGTCCTGTTCCCGCTGGGCGGGGCCATCACGCGGGGACCGTCGCGGTTCCCGGTGCCGTACCGGGACGCCGCGTGGGCCGTGCACCCCTTCGGCGTCTGGGAGGACCCGGCCGACGACGACCGGTGCCGCCGGTGGGTCAAGGACGTACGGGCCGACGTGCGGCCGTGGAGCACGGGCGCGGTCTACCTGAACTTCACCGGCGACGAGGGCCCGGAGCGGGTCGCGGCCGGACTCGGTACGGAGAACCTGGCCCGGCTGGGCGCCGTGAAGCGGCGGTACGACCCGGACAACGTCTTCCGCTTCAACCACAACATCAAGCCCGGTTAGCCCGGGGAACAGGACGGCCGGTACGGTCCGCGATATGGACAACCAGGGCGGGATCACGGTTCAGCGGGCACTGGAGCTGCCGGGGCTGCGCAGCGGGCTGCCGGAAGTGGTGGCCTGCGCCGACCGGCTGGGCCGCACCGTGCGCTGGGTGCACGCGGGCGAGGTCCCCAACATCGCGTCCCTGCTCAAGGGCGGCGAGCTGCTGCTGACCACGGGGCTCGGCCTCGGTAGCCGGCCCGCCGAGCAGCGCGCCTTCGTGCGGCGCCTCGCCGACCGGGGCATCGCCGCCCTGGTCGTCGAACTGGGCCCGCGCTTCCCCCGGCTGCCCGCCACCCTCGTGGAAACGGCCCGCGCGGCCGGTCTCCCGCTGGTCCAGCTCCACCGGGAGGTCCCCTTCGTCACGGTGACGGAGGAAATCCACACCGAGATCGTCAACGGCCACTACGCCTTGCTCCAGCGCGCCGAGGAGGTCCACCGGCGCTGCACGGAGGCCCTGCTGGGCGGCGGCGGGATCCCCCAGGTCCTGCACGTCCTGGCCGACTTCACGGCCAACCCGGTCTTCCTGGAGACCCCCGACGGGCAGCTGCTGTACGCGGCCGGCCCGGCCGTCGGCGAGGCCGCGGCGGATCCCCTCCAGGTGTGGGAGGGCCTGCGGGGCCAGCGCGCGGCCGAGCCCTCCGGCAACTCCGTGGTGGTCGACGTCCCGGGCGGCGGCCACGGCACGGGGTCCGTCCGCGCGCGGCTGGTCCTGCTGGGTGTGTCCTCGCCGCTGCTGCCCGTGCACCGGATGGCGGCGGAGCGGACGGCGGGCGTACTGGCCGTGGTCCTGATGCAGGCCCGGCAGGAGGACGAGCTGGCGGCGCGCGGCCGCGGCGACTTCCTCACGGACCTGGCCGAGGGCCGGATCTCGGCCGAGGACGCGCCGGCCCAGGCCCGCGTCCTGGGCTTCCGGCCCGGAACCGGCCCCCTCCTCCCCGTCGTCATGCGGCTGTCCTCGGAACTGGGCCCCTCGGGGAACTGGGCCGTGCTGGCGAGGGCGGTCCTGGAGGAACTCGCCTCCGTCGGCGTCCCGGTGCTCCTCGGGGTCCGGCCGGTGGAGGGCCGCGTCCCCCTGCTGGTCTCCCTTCGCTCCGACGCCGAACGCGCGACGGTCGCGGACCGGGTCGCGGCGGCGCTGCGGGCCGGCGTCGAGCGGGCCGGCCTGGACCGGGCGGGGGCTCCGCCGGCGGTGGTCGTCGGCGTCTGCGGCAGCTGGGCGGCGGCCTCGGCGGGCCTGCGCCACGCCGCGGAGACCGCCACGGCGGCCCACGGGCTCCCCGCCCGCCCCTGGTACGACGCACGGCGGCTGGACATCGACCTCCTGCTGTGGCGGCTGCGCGAACACCCGGACCTGGCGGCGTTCGTGGACCGCGCGATCGGGCCGCTCCGCGTCCACGACACGGTGTCCCGCCCGCCCCTGCTGCCGACCCTGGAGACCTACCTGGCGCACGCCGGCCGCAAGGCGGAGACCGCGCGCGAGCTGCACCTGAACCGCCAGACCCTGTACAACCGGCTGGCCCGCATCTCGGAGCTCCTGGGAGCGGACCTGGACGACCCGGAAACGGTCCTCTCCCTCAGCCTGGCCCTGCGCGCCCGCCGCCACGCGACGCCGCCTTCCGCGTGACGCGGCAGCTCCGGTCGCGCGCGCCGGGGCGGCCGGACCCTACCGCCTCCGCGGCACCAGCTCGTCGTACACCGACAGGACCTGCGCGACCGTGTCGTCCTCCGACGGCCACGTCCGCGCCTGCGCCCGCCCGGCCTCCGCCAGCCGCGCCCGCCGCGCGGGATCCGTCAGCAGGTCCGAGACCGCCGCGGCCAGCGCGGCCGCGTCCCCGTACGGGACCAGCACCCCGGCCTCGCCCACCAGCTCCGGCAGGCCCCCGACCGCCGTCGCCACCAACGGCACGCCCGCGCGCAGGGCCTCCTGCGCCAGCGGCGACCGGCCTTCCCACCGGCTCGCCAGGACCGCGACGTCCGCCACCGCCAGCAGCCGCGCGGCGTCCCGCCTGCGGCCGAGCAGGCGCACCGGCAGCCCCTCCAGCTGGATGCGCCGCGCGAGCTCCGCCCGCATCGGGCCCTCCCCCGCGATCACCAGCAGCGGCAGCGGGTCCAGCGTCCGCCACGCCCGTGCCGCGTCCAGCAGTACGGAATATCCGCGCCTCGCCACCAGGCTCCCGACGGCGATCAGCAACGGCCTTTCGACCACGCCCAGTTCGGCCCGCACCTTCCCGGGCTCGAGGACGGCCGAAGGACCCTGCGGCACCGGCGCGGGTACGGCCACCGCCGCGAGCCGCGCGTCCCGCGCCCCCAGCCGCCGGGCCAGGTCGACCTGCGCCGACGAGGCACCGAGGACGATCGCCGCCGCCCGCGCGACGCGCCGTTCCAGCAGCAGGCTCAGCCGGCCCGCCCCGGGGCCTCCGCCGTGCCAGCTGACGACCATGGGGATGCGCCGCCCGCGCAGGGCCAGCGCCGCGCGCAGGCCGGCTCGTACGCCGTGCGCGTGCACCACGTCGGCCTCGACGCACGCGGCGCGCAGGGCGCTCACCGCGTCGGGGGTGAAATGCGCACCGGCGCCGGTGAAGTCGTACTCCCCCTCCGCCTCCACGGGCGCGCACACGGTGACCCGTACGCCCCGGGCGGCGAGCCCGGTGGCCAGCGACCGCACGTGCGCGCCACCGCTCGCACCGCCGAGTACCTGGACGGTGCGCAGGACGGGGACCAGAACCGGGGAGCTGCTCACGGGCCGAAGCTCCAGGGTGAGGGGGCAGATACGTCGCCCAGAATGCCAGTCCGCACGCGCGTTCCGGGACCATACGGGTGCGGATCCCGTACGAGATACGGTTCCGCACCCCAAAGCCTCACTCACACGGGCTAAATGGCTGTCCCGCGCGGGCCGGATCCGGAAGGGACAGCCCTTAGGCCGGCGCCTGCGCCGCGGCGAGCAGTTCCTCCGCGTGCGCCCGCGCCGACACCGAGTCCTCGTGGCCGGCCAGCATGCGCGAGAGCTCGCGGATCCGGGCCTCGCCCTCCAGGACGGTGACGCCGCTCCTGGTCACGGAGCCGTCGTTGGTCTTCTCCACCAGCAGCTGCCGGTCGGCGAAGGCCGCCACCTGCGGCAGGTGGGTGACCACCACGACCTGCGCCGACTTGGCCAGCTTCGCGAGCCGCCGCCCGACCTCGATGGCCGCCTTGCCGCCGACGCCCGCGTCGACCTCGTCGAAGAGGTACGTGGGCACCGGGTCGGAGCCCGCGAAGACGACCTCGACAGCCAGCATCACCCGGGACAGTTCACCGCCCGAGGCACCCTTGGCGATGGGCCTCGGCTGAGCCCCGGGGTGCGGAGCCAGCAGCAGCTCGACCTCGTCGGTGCCCGTGGGACCGTACGCGACGAGGCGGCCGCCGACCTCCACCCCTTCGGGGTCCTCGGTCTGGCGGACGTCGATGGTCACGCGCGCGTGCGGCATCGCCAGCGACGCCAGCTCCTCGGTGACCGCCGACGCGAAGCGCGTCGCGGCCTCGCTCCGCGCCTCGCTCAACGCCTGGGCCAGCTGGGAGAGTTCGAGGCGCAGCCCGTCGCGTTCGGCGGTCAGCTCCTCGATCCGCCCGTCGTCGCCGTCCAGCTCCAGCAGCCGTACGGAGCCCTGCTCGGCCCATTCCAGCACCGACCGCACGGTGTTGCCGGAGTCCCCGTACTTGCGCGTCAGCTGCGTCAGCGCCGCCCGGCGCTCCTCCACGGCCGCCAGCCGCAGCGGGTCGGCGTCCAGGTCGTCGGCGTATCCGGCGAGCTCACCGGCCACGTCCCCGAGCAGGATCCCCAGCTCCCCGATCCGCTCGGCGAGCGCGCCGAGCGCCGGGTCGTGCGCGCGTACGGATTCCAGTGCGCGGTGCGCCCCGGCGACGAGCGCGCCCGCGTCGACGCCCTCCGGGTCCTCGACGTTCCCGGCGAGGGCCGCGTGCGCGGTCTGCGCGGCCGAGGCCAGCGATTCGGCGTGGCCGAGGCGTTCGGCCTCCGCCGCCAGCTCGACGTCCTCGCCGGCGACGGGCTCCACCGCGGCGATCTCGTCGAGCCCGAAACGCAGCAGATCGGCCTCCTGGGCGCGTTCCCGGGCCCGGGTGGTGATCTCTTCGAGTTCCCCGGAGACGGCGCGCAGCCGCCGGTGGGCGGCCGCGTACTTCTCCAGCGGGACGGAGACGGCGTCGCCCGCGTACCGGTCGAGGGCCTGACGCTGCCGGGCGGGCCGGAGCAGGCCCTGCTGATCGGTCTGGCCGTGGACGGCGACGAGGTCTTCGGCGAGTTCCGCGAGGAGTCCGACGGGCACGGAGCGGCCGCCGACGTGGGCGCGCGAGCGGCCCTCCGCGGAAACGGTCCGGCTGATCAGCAGGGCGCCGTCGTCGAGCTCGGCTCCCGCCTCTTCCGCGCGCAGGGCGGCCGGGGCGTCGGCGCGCATGACGACGCGCCCCTCGACCACCGCCGCCTTGGCGCCGATCCGCACCAGGGCGGGGTCGGCCCGTCCGCCGAGCAGCAGCCCGAGGCTGGTGACGACCATCGTCTTGCCCGCGCCGGTCTCGCCGGTCACCGCGGTGAAACCGGGCGACAGCTCGACCACCGCGTCGTCGATGACCCCGAGCGACCGTATCCGCATCTCCTCAAGCACGGGACGACGATACCGAGGTTTCCCGGGTGCCATGTGACGTCACCCGCCCAGAGTTGATCGAACAGTCGTGCTATTTACGTACGACTGCCCACAGATCTGTGCCCACGGAGCTGCTAGTGCGGCGCCCCGCGCCACCCCGACACCGGCAGCGCGAACTTCGCGACCAGCCGGTCCGTGAAGGACGCGTGGTGCAGCCGGGCGAGCCGCACCGGCACCGTCCCCCGCCTGACCTCCACCCGGGACCCGGACGGGAGTTCCACCGTCCGCCGCCCGTCGCACCACAGCACGCCGTGCGGGGTCCCGGTCTGCACCTCCACGGCCAGCACCGAGTCCGGCGAGGTCACCAGCGGCTTCGCGAACAGCGCGTGCGCGCTGATCGGCACCATCAGCAGTGCCTCCACCTCCGGCCAGACCACCGGCCCGCCGGCCGAGAAGGCGTACGCGGTCGAACCCGTCGGAGTCGCGCAGACGATCCCGTCACAGCCGAAGCCGGACACCGGGCGCCCGTCGATCTCCAGCACCACCTCCAGCATCCGCTCCGGGGACACCTTCTGGACGGCCGCCTCGTTCAGCGCCCAGTCCCGGTGCAGCACGTCCCCGTTGGTCCGCACGACCACATCGAGGGTCATCCGCTCCTCGACCTCGTACGACCGCGCCACGACCCGGTCCACGACCTTGTCCAGGTCGTCCCGCTCGGCCTCCGCGAGGAACCCGACCCGGCCCAGGTTGACGCCCAGCATCGGCACCCCCGAGCCGCGCGCGAACTCCGCGCCGCGCAGCAGGGTCCCGTCGCCGCCCAGCACGATCAGCAGCTCACACCCGTCGAACACCTCCGGGGTGCACTCGGCCACGAGCTCCACCTCGGGCGGCAGCGGCAGGTCCACCGCCTCGTGCTCCAGGACCCGTACGCCCAGCCCGTTCTTCAGCAGCCCCTGCACCACCAGCTCGGCACTGCGGATGGCCGCCGGCCGCCCGGTGTGCGCGAGCAGGAAGACGGTCCGCTGACCCGTTTCCCCCGACTGCCCTGTTCCCCCCGACCGCGCCGGTCCAGCCGACTGTGCCGGGTCCCCCGAAAGCTCTGTCACTGCGGCCCCTCCGCCACTGCACGGTCAACATCCGCCGGATCGGGCTCCGGTGCCCCGGCCCGAAGCCACAGAAAATACTCGACGTTGCCCGAGGGGCCCGGCAGCGGGCTCGCGGTCACCCCGACCACCCCGAGGCCCAGCTTCCAGGCCTGGGCCGCGACGTCCCGCACGGCCTGCGCCCTCAGCTCCGGGCTGCGCACCACGCCGCCGCTGCCCAGGCGGTCCTTGCCCACCTCGAACTGCGGCTTGACCATCAGCACCAGGTCCGCGTCCGGCGCGCAGCACCGTACGAGCGCCGGGAGCACCAGGCCGATCGAGATGAAGGAGAGGTCACCGACGACCAGGTCCACGGGGAGCCCGTCGAGCTGCTCGACCGTCAGCTCGCGCACGTTCGTCCGGTCCTTGACGGTGACCCGGTCGTCGCTCTGCAGCGACCAGGCGAGCTGGCCGTAGCCGACGTCCACGGCCATGACGTGGGCCACACCCGCGCGCAGCAGCACGTCCGTGAATCCGCCGGTCGAGGCGCCCGCGTCCAGCGCCCGGCGCCCTTCGACGAGCAGCCCCTGCGGCCGGAAGGCCGCGAGGGCTCCCGCCAGCTTGTGGCCGCCCCGCGACACGTAGTCGGGGTCGTCGTCGTCCTTGAGGACGACGAGGGCCGCGCTGGTCTCGACCTGGGTGGCCGCCTTCGTCGCGGTACTGCCCCCCACCGTCACCCGGCCAGCGGCGATGAGCTGCGCGGCGTGCTCGCGCGAGCGGGCCATGCTGCGGCGTACCAGTTCGGCGTCCAGGCGGCGGCGTGCCACTCCTGCCACGTTCGGCTCAGCTCCTGTTTTCGTGCGGACGGGGGCCCACGGGTGCGTCCAGCGCCGTCAGCGCGTCGCGCAGCCCCCTGTGTACATCCTCGTACACCTCGACGTGCCCGTCCGCCGGCAGGCGGTCCGCGTCGGCCAGCCGCTCCAGGCGCGCGTCCACCGCGGCGTGTCCCGTGGCGGTGCGTACGACCCCGAGCGCGGCCGGCCCCGCGGGCGCCCCGCCGGCTTCGGACGGGGCCCCTCCCGTTCCGTCGGGCTCGCCGGGCGGAGGCCCGGCCAGGTCCCCGGCCCGGTACCCGGTGCCGTCCTCGGATCGCGCGGCGGGGGCCACGGGCGGGTCCTGCGGCACGGAGGACACTTCGTCGGTCATGCCCCTGACGCTACCCCCCGGCGCGACGGCGGCCACCCTCAACTCTGCGGTACGGTCGTGATCACGATGGCTACGATCGAAGAGTGCCGTGCAGCACTCGACCAACTCTCCGGCAATCTCGCGCGGGCCGACGCCGACGTGCGCGGTGCGACGGCGCTCGACCGCTCCCTGAGCTGCCA
This sequence comes from Streptomyces sp. NPDC006544, assembly GCF_040611715.1. NCBI lineage: Bacteria > Bacillati > Actinomycetota > Actinomycetes > Kitasatosporales > Streptomycetaceae > Streptomyces > Streptomyces sp. NPDC006544. The sequence continues at coordinate 13,490 of NZ_JBEXOV010000108.1, forward strand.
CATCACCGACCTGGACCAGACCTTCACCGGCCGCCTCGACGGAGGCCGGATCCGGGTGGACGCCGTGGCCCCCGGGCCTCCGCCCGCCAAGGCCGAGATCCGGCTCGCCATGACCGGCGACGACTTGCTCGCGCTGGTCTCGGGCGAGCTGAAGTTCGCCAAGGCCTGGGCCTCGGGCCGGGTCCGCCTGGAGGCGGGCTTCCGCGACCTGCTGAAGCTCAAGAGCCTGCTCTAGCGCGGTGGCCGGGCGGGGCGCCCGGCCCCGGCCCGGCGCCCCGCCCGGTCGCCCGGTCGCCGTACTAGACCGGGGCCTTCGTACGGGCCCTGCGGGCCGCCGGGATCACCAGCGGGGTCCCCGTCTCCGGGTCGTCGATGATCTGGCAGCGCAGCCCGAAGACCCGCTCGACCAGCTCCGCCGTGACCACCTCGGCCGGCGGCCCCTCGGCGACGACCTTCCCGTCCCGCATCGCGATCAGGTGCGTGGCGTAGCGGGCCGCGTGGTTGAGGTCGTGGAGCACGGCGACCAGGGTCCGGCCCTGGTTCTCGTGCAGCTCCGCGCACAGGTCCAGCACGTCGATCTGGTGCTGGATGTCCAGGTACGTCGTCGGCTCGTCCAGGAGCAGCAGCGGTGTCTGCTGCGCCAGCGCCATCGCGATCCACACGCGCTGGCGCTGGCCGCCCGAGAGCTCGTCCACGGCCCGGTCCGCGAGCTCGGCGACCCCGGTGGCGGCCATCGACTCGTCCACGATCCGCTCGTCCTCGGCCGACCACTGGCGCAGCAGACCCTGGTGCGGGTAGCGGCCGCGCGAGACCAGGTCGCAGACCGTGATGCCGTCGGGCGCGATCGAGGACTGCGGCAGCAGCCCCAGCGTCTTGGCGACCTTCTTCGCGGGCATCGACCCGATGGCCTCCCCGTCCAGCAGCACCCGCCCCCGCGCGGGCTTGAGCATCCGCGAGAGGGCGCGCAGCAGGGTGGACTTGCCGCAGGCGTTGGGGCCGACGATCACGGTGAAGGAGTTGTCCGGGATCTCCACCGACAGGTTCTCGGCGATGACCCGCTGTTCATAGCCGAGGGTCACGTTCTCCGCGGTCAGCCGCTGCACTTGCCTGCTCCTCTGGTTGCTCATGCCCCTCTGATTGCTCATGCCCCTCTGGTTCCTCATATGCGGCCCGCCTTGCGCTCGGTGACGAGCAGCCAGAGCAGGTAGACGCCGCCGACCAGGCCCGTCACGACGCCCACCGGCAGTTGGTCGGGGCCGAAGGCCCGCTGGGAGGCCCAGTCGGACACCATCAGCAGGAGGGCGCCCATCAGCGCCCCGGTCAGCAGGCTCGCCCCGGGCGAGCGGGTCAGCCGGCGCGCCAGCTGCGGCGCGGCCAGCGCGACGAAGCTGATCGGCCCGGCGGCGGCGCTGGCCGCGGTGGTCAGCAGGATCGCCGCCACCATCAGCAGCAGCCGGGTCCGCTCGACCCGCACGCCGAGGGCGTACGCCGCGTCGTCGCCCATCTCGATCATCCTCAGCGCCCGGCTCCGGCCGAGGATCAGCGGGAACAGCACCGCGCAGGTGGCGAGCAGCGGCCAGACCTGGGCCCAGTCCCGGCCCGCGAGCGAGCCGGTCAGCCAGACCATCGCGCGGGTCGCCTCGACGAGCTGTGCCTTCGTCAGCAGGTACTGGATGACGGCGATCAGCATCGCGGAGGCGCCGATGCCGACGAGGACCAGCCGGTAGCCGTGGATGCCTTGCCTGTAGGCGAGCAGGTACACGAGGAGGCCGGCGACCACACCGCCCACCAGCGCGCCCACGGCCACCTGGCCGGCGCCGCCGTTGAACAGGACGATGACGACCAGCGCGCCGACGGCCGAGCCGTAGCCGAAGCCCAGTACGTCGGGGGAGCCGAGGGGGTTGCGCGAGACGGACTGGAAGACGGCGCCGGACATGCCGAGGGCCGCGCCGACGAGCACGGCGACCAGGACCCGCGGCAGCCGCAGGTCGTTGATGACGAAGTCGTGCGCGGGAGTGCCGTCGCCCAGCAGGGTCCGTACGACGTCCCACGGGGCGATCTGGAAGTCGCCGGTGCCGATGAGGACCACCGCCATGGCCAGCGCGAGCACCAGGAGCAGCACTCCCACGCCCAGCGCCCGCCGCTCGACGCGCAGCGACACTCCGCCGGGCAGGTGCAGCGGCCGGGGTCCGGGGCGGCCCGGGCGCGCCTTTCGGGGTGCGGCGGTCACGGTCACAGCTGGGCCATCCTCTTGCGCCGGACGAGGTAGATGAAGACGGGGCCGCCGACGAGGGCGGTGACGATGCCGACCTGGAGTTCGGCGGGCCGGGTGACCACGCGGCCGATGACGTCGGCGCCGAGCAGCAGGACGGGCGAGAGCACCGCCGAGTAGGCGAGCACCCAGCGCATGTCCGGCCCGGTGAACACCCGTACGAGGTGCGGGACCATCAGGCCGACGAAGACGATCGGCCCGCAGGCGGCGGTCGCCGCCCCGCACAGCAGGGTGATGGCGATCATCGCGCCGATCCGGGTCCGCGTCAGGTTCGCGCCGAGCGCCCGCGCGGTGTCGTCGCCCATGGCCATGGCGTTGAGCGGCCGGCCGAGGGTGAGCGCGAGCACGGCGCCGGCCAGCAGGAACGGCGCCACCTGCTGGACGGTGTCCATGGTGGCGGAGGCGAGCGAACCGACGGTCCAGAAGCGGAGCTTGTCCAGCGCCTTGCTGTCCATCAGCTGCACGGCGTTGATGTAGCCGACGAGGGCCGCGCTGGCCGCCGTACCGGCGAGCGCGAGCCGCACCGGCGTGGCGCTGCGGCTGCCGCCGAGCAGGTACACGACCACGGAGACGACGGCGGCGCCGAGGAAGGCCCACCACACGAACGCGTCGAGCGAGTCCGCTCCGAGGAAGCTGATGGCCGATACGACGGCGGCCGCGGCCCCGGCGTTGACGCCGAGGATGCCGGGCTCGGCCAGCGGATTGCGGGTCAGGGCCTGCATCACGGCGCCGGAGAGGCCGAGGCCGAGGCCGACGAGCACGCCGAGGAGGGTGCGCGGCACCCGCAGGTCGCGCACCACGACGTCGGAGGTCGTACCGGAGTAGTGGAACAGGCCGTGCCAGACGTCCTGGAGGGGCATCTGCTTGGCACCGACGGCGATGCTCGCCACCGCGATCAGCGCGAGCACGCCGAAGGCGGCCAGCAGACCGGCGGCGCGCACGCCGTGGCGCGAGCGGGGGGCGGCGACCGGCGCCGCGCTCTGTTCGGGGGGACTCTCGACCAACACGGAAGTTAGGTTAGCCTAATCTTGCCCGTGCTCGAATCCCCCGAACGGCCCCTCGCGCCACGCCGTCCGGCGGCGGCGTCCCTTCGGGAACCCCGGTTCCCGAGGCCCCTACAGCCCCAGCTTGGCCAGCGCCTTGGCCGCGTCCAGCCCGCACGAACCGTCCCCGGCGTGCGTCCAGGCAGCCGCGCACAGGGCCCGCAGCCCGTCGACCGCGTCGTCGGACGCGCCGGCGTCAGCGGCACCGCCGTCCCCGGCCCCGTCCCGTGAACCGTCCCGCGCACCGTCCCGCGCACCGTCGTCCCCGCCCCGCAGCTCCAGTACGCCGTCCAGCGCGACCGCGGTCCAGCGCCCGCAGCGGAAGCCCGCGGCGGCGGTGTCGGCGCCGTCCGCCCCGCCGTCCGTACCGCCGCCGACCGCCACCACCTCCGGCTGCCCGGTCAGCATCCCGCGCAGGTCCCGGTCCACGTACGTCGGCCGGCACTTCGGCTCGGCCCGCAGCAGCTGCGCCGCGTCCGTCACCCCGGTCAGGACCAGCAGCGAGTCCACGTCCCCGTTGAACGCGCCCTCGATGTCGGTGTCCAGCCGGTCACCGACCACCAGCGGCCGCTTCGCCCCGGTCCGCAGCACGGTCTCCCGGTGCATCGGGGGCAGCGGCTTACCGGCGACCTGCGGCTCGGCGCCCGTGGCGATCCGCACCACCTCCACGGCGGCCCCGTTCCCCGGCGCGATCCCCCGCGCGCCCGGAATGGTCAGATCGGTGTTCGAGGCGTACCACGGCACCCCCCGGTTGATCGCGTACGAGGCCTCCGCGAACCGCCCCCACGGCAGGTCCGGTCCCCCGTACCCCTGGACCACGGCCGCGAGCCCCTCCTCCTCGGCGGAGTCCACCGGCACCAGCCCGCGCTCGCGCAGCGCGACCCGCAGCCCCTCGCCGCCGATGACCAGTACCTTCGCCCCCGGCTCCACCTGCTCCGCGATGAGCCGGGCCACCGCCTGCGCGGAGGTGATCACCTCGGCGGCCTCCGTCGGGATCCCGAGCTCGCCCAGGTGCTCCGCGACCGCGTCCGGGGTGCGCAGCGCGTTGTTCGTGACGTACGCGAGGTGCATCCCGTCGGCTCGCGCCGCGGCGAGCGACTCCACGGCGTGCGCGATGGCCTCGCCGCCCGCGTACACCACCCCGTCGAGGTCGAGCAGGGCCGTGTCGTACGCCTCGTGCAGATTCCGCTCACTGCCCGCGGGACTGGTCCTGCTCTGCCGGGTCATGGTGTCCGCTCCTCCTGGGTCCTCCCAGCGGTGGCTGGGGGAGATCGATCTTGTCCGGTTTCCGTCCTGCCCCGATCATCCCGCATGACGAGACGCGTCTTACGATGCACCAATGACCACATCTGGCACCGCGGACCGTGGACTGCGGCTGATCCCGTTCCACGGCCTGCGCTATGTCCCCGAGCGCGTCGGCAGCCTGGCCGCCGTCACCTCACCGCCGTACGACGTGGTCGTGCGCCCCGACGGACTCGACCACCTCGAGTCCGCCGATCCCCACAACATCGTCCGCCTGATCCTTCCCCAGGCCGACACCCCCGCCGCACGCAACCAGCAGGCGGCGCGCACGCTGCGCGACTGGCTCGCCGAGGGCGTCCTCAGCGCCGACCCCGAGCCCGCTCTCTACGTCTACGAGCAGCGCAGGGGCGGCCTGTTGCAGCGCGGGCTCATCGGCGCCCTGGCCCTGTCCGCCGCGGACGCGGGCGTCGTCCTGCCCCACGAGGACGTCATGCCGCACGTGGTCACCGACCGCGCGGGCCTGATGCGGGCCACCTCGGCCAACCTGGAACCGCTCCTCCTCACCTACCTCGGCGACGACCCGTCCGCGGGCGCGGCCGCGGTCGTCGAACGGACCGCGCGCCGGGCCCCGCTGTTCTCCACCACCACCGAGGACGGCTTCCAGCACCGCCTGTGGTCGGTCACCGACCCGGCCGACCTGGCCGCCATCACCGCGGACCTGGGCGAGCGCCAGGCCCTCATCGCCGACGGCCACCACCGCTGGGCCACGTACCTGCGCCTCCAGGAGGAGCACGGCTCCCCCACCGCCTGGGACTTCGGCCTGGTCCTCCTCGTGGACACCGCCCGCTATCCCCTCCAGGTCCGCGCCATCCACCGGCTGCTCCGCCGCCTCCCCCTGCGCGACGCGCTGGCCACCCTCGAGGGCCACTTCCGGGTCCGTCCGGTCGACGGCCCGCTGCCGCTGGCCATGGAGGCCCTCGAGGAGGCCGCGGAACGCGGCAACGCCTTCCTCCTCACCGGCGACGGCACCTTCCACCTGGTCACCGACCCGGACCCGGCGCTCATCGCCCGTACGGTCCGCCGCGACCGCCCCGAGGCGTGGCGCCGGCTCGACGCCACCGTGCTGCACGCGACCCTGCTCGACACCCTCTGGGACGTCCCCGACACCCCCGACCAGATCGTCTACATCCACGACACCGAGGCCACGGTCGAGATGGCGGAGCGGATCGACGGCACGGCGGTCCTGATGCACCCCGTACGGGAGGCGGTCGTCCGGGACCTGGCCCGCCAGGGCGTGACGATGCCCCGCAAGTCCACGTCCTTCGGTCCGAAACCGGCCACCGGCCTGGTCCTGCGCAGCCTGGACTGACCGGATCGGCCATCGGATTCCGGATACGGGAAAGGGCGGTACCCCCACCGGGTACCGCCCTTTCTCAGCTACCTCAGCTCACTCAGCCCTGGTCGCGGTCGTCCTCGTCCAGGACGACGACCTCGTCGGTGAGGTCGGCATCGGCGTCGCCGCCGATCTCGCCCTCGTACTCGTCGTCGTCCTCGTCGTAGTACTCGGCCTGGTCGGAGGCACGCTCGGCGGCCACGACCTCGGGGTCGTCGTCGTCCTCGTCGTCGTCGAACTCGTCCTCGGCCTCGCGGTCGAGGTCGGCGTCCGGGGCCTCGTCGCCGTCGATGTCGGCCTCGTCGTCACCGCCGGCGGCGTCGACGAACTCGACCCCGTCCAGCTCGGCGAGCCGGTCGGAGGCGTCCGTGGCCCCGTCCTTGTCGGCCTCGAGGGTCTTGGCGAACCACTCGCGCGCCTCGTCCTCACGGCCGGCCGCCAGCAGGGCGTCCGCATAGGCGTACCGCAGACGCGCGGTCCACGGCTGCACGGAGTGGGAGGCCAGCTCGGGGCTCTGCAGGGTGACGATGGCGGCGTCGAGCTGGTCCATGTCCCGACGGGCACCGGCCGCGACCAGACGCATCTCGACCTGGCCGGCCTTGTCCAGCTTCTGCACCTCGGGCTCGCCGGCCATGGTCAGCGCCCGCTCCGGACGGCCGAGACCGCGCTCGCAGTCGGCGATGACGGGCCACAGCTCCACGGAGCCGGTCATCCGCTTGGCGGCGCGGAATTCCGCGATCGCCTCGGCGTACTTCTGCGTGGCGTACGCGGCGAAGCCGGCGGCTTCGCGCACGGCGGCGACACGGGAGGCCAGACGCAGGGCGATGCGCGAGTACGCGTACGCCTGCTCCGGGTCCTCGTCGATCAGCCGGGCCACCATGACCAGGTTCTTCGAGACTTCCTCGGCCAGGCCCTTGGGCAGGCTCAGGAGCTCCTGACGGACATCCGAGTCGATCTCGAAGCCGGTGACGTCGTCGTCGATCGGAAGCCGCTTGACCGGGTCGCGGTCGGAGCGGAAGTCGCGGTCGCCGCCACGGTCGTCGCGACCGCGGAACCCACCGCGATCGCCGCCGCCACGGTCGTCACGGCGCGGGTAGCTCGGGCGGTCGCCGCCACGGTCGTCACGGCCGCCGCGGAACCCACCGCGGTCGTCGTCACGGCGCGGGTAGCTGGGCCGGTCGCCGCCACGGTCGTCACGGCCGCCGCGGAACCCGCCACGGTCGTCGTCACGGCGGGGGTAGCTCGGGCGGTCGCCGCCACGGTCGTCACGACGCGGGTAGGAGGGGCGGTCGCCACCACCGGTGGGACGGCCGCCACGGTCGTCGTCACGGCGCGGGTAGCTCGGACGGTCGCCGCCACGGTCGTCACGACGGGGGAAGGAGGGGCGGTCGCCGCGGTCGTTGCCGCGGAAGCCACCACCGGAGGGGCGGTCGCCGCGGTCGTCGCGACGGAAACCGCCACCGGCCGGACGGTCGCTGCCACCACGGTCGTCACGACGCGAGTAGGACGGGCGGTCGCCACCACCGGTGGGACGGCCACCGCGGTCGTCGTCACGGCGCGGGTACGAGGGACGGTCGCCGCCACGGTCGTCGCGGCCGCCGCGGAACCCACCGCGGTCGTCGTCACGGCGGGGGTAGCTCGGACGGTCGCCGCCGCGGTCGTCACGACGCGGGAAGGAGGGGCGGTCGCCGCGGTCGTTGCCGCGGAAGCCACCACCGGAGGGACGGTCGCCACGGTCATCGCGACGGAAACCGCCACCGGCCGGACGGTCGCTGCCGCCACGGTCGTCACGACGCGGGTAGGAGGGGCGGTCGCCACCACCGGTGGGACGGCCACCGCGGTCGTCGTCACGGCGGGGGTAGCTCGGACGGTCCCCACCGCGGTCGTCACGACGGGGGAAGGAGGGGCGGTCGCCGCGGTCGTTGCCGCGGAAGCCACCACCGGAGGGGCGGTCGCCGCGGTCGTCGCGACGGAAACCGCCACCGGCCGGACGGTCGCTGCCACCACGGTCGTCACGACGCGGGTACGAGGGACGGTCGCCACCACCGGTGGGACGGCCGCCACGGTCGTCGTCACGGCGCGGGTAGCTCGGACGGTCCCCGCCACGGTCATCGCGGCGCGGGTACGAGGGACGGTCGCCACCACCCGTGGGACGGCCACCACGGTCGTCACGGCGGAAGCCGCCACCGGCCGGCCGGTCACCACGGTCATCGCGACGGAACGGCGGACGGTCGCCGCCACGGTCGTCACGGCCCCCGCGGTAGCCGCCCCTGTCACCGCCGTCGTTGCGCCGAGGCTCGCGCTCCGGACGATCGTCGGGAGAGTTGGACATGGGTGTGACTCCTGTCTTCGGGGTACCGCTAGTCATTCTCGCGCAACCAACCCATGGCCGCGCTTCGGCGTAAAGCTTTGGAAAACAAAAAGACCCCCGATCCAGCGTTGAACGCTGGACCAGGGGTCCTTTGAAAAATTGTTCGGCGGTGTCCTACTCTCCCACAGGGTCCCCCCTGCAGTACCATCGGCGCTGAAAGGCTTAGCTTCCGGGTTCGGAATGTAACCGGGCGTTTCCCTAACGCTATGACCACCGAAACCCTAATCGGTTTCGAGCGAACAAGCACACTTTGTAGTTATGTTCTAGCTCTAGAAACCAGCAACAGTTCGTTGCTTCAGAACTAACACAGTGGACGCGAGCAACTGAGGACAAGCCCTCGGCCTATTAGTACCAGTCAGCTCCACCCGTTACCGGGCTTCCACATCTG
>NZ_JBEXOV010000109.1:0-21599 GCF_040611715.1 Streptomyces sp. NPDC006544
GCTTCCTGGGCCCCTGCGGCCTCCGGTCTTCCCTGACATCGAAGTCCACTGCAACTCCCTACGGACGGGTGTTGCAACGACCTCTTGAACTGAAGCGTGGCTGCCGGGGGCTCCCGCGCGTGTGCGTGTTCTTCGCGGGTTACCGGAAGAAGGCGATGCCGTCGTCCGGCATGTCCGGAAGGTTGCGCGCCATCTCGGCGACCTCCTCGGGCGTGACGACCTTCTTCAGCTGCGCCGACATGTACGGGCGCAGCTCGACGTCGGGCGTGGTCTTCTCCCCGACCCACATCAGGTCACCCTTGACGTAGCCGTAGAGCCGCTTGCCGCCGCTGTGCGGACGGGAGCCGGGGGTACGCGCGACGGCGTCGGTGACCAGGTCGATCTGGGGCTTCTTGTCGGCGAGGTCGCCGTACCAGATCTCCACGACGCCCTGGTCGCGGACCATGACGATCTCGACCTTGCGCTGGCCGTCGATGCGCCAGTAGCCGGACTCGGACTCCAGCGGCCGGACCTTGTTGCCCTCGGCGTCGAGAACCCAGCTGCGCGAGTGGTACTCCAGGAAGTCCCGGCCGTCGTGGCTGAAGACGACTTCCTGGCCGAAGTTGCACTTCTCCTCACCGGGGAAGTCGAAGACGCCCGCGCCTTCCCAGTTGCCCAGGAGGAAGGCGAGGGGGACGAGGCTCGGGTTCAGGTCGGACGGGATCTGGATCATGAATGGCTGCTCAGGCGATCTGTGGGAGGGGTTCCGGTATCCGGGGCCGGGCCGGCGGCTGATCTGGGAGAGGTCAGCGCTGGCCCTGGTACAGCTTCTTCACGGCGAGTCCGGAGAAGGCGAGGACGCCGACGCAGACCAGGACCAGCAGGGAGGTGAAGACTGCCTCAAGCACGGGGTGCTCCTCGGAGTGTGTGGGGCGGCATTACGGGGCCGGTCCCCAAGCCTACTGGGCTGGGGACCGGCGCACTCTGTGAGGTGGCCCGTACGGCGGGCTCCCGCTTCCCGGCCCGCTCAGCCGAGCAGCTGGTGCTGGAGGATCACCGTCTGGTGGAACGGCACGGTCGCCACCTCGCCCTTGCGGGTCTGGAGGATGACCGCCTGGATGTCGCCGGACTGGACGCAGCCCGCCTTGACCTGCTCGTCGCCGACCGGCTTCGACTCCGCGAAGAGCGAGACGAAGTTGAGGCCCGGCGCGGACTGGCCGGTCTTGTCCTTGCTCCAGGCCAGGTCCGCCCCCATGAGCTTGACGCCGTTCAGCGCCATGTCCCGGCCGCAGCCCTTGAAGGTGTCCACGAAGCCCGAGGCGTGGAAACGCAGCAGGTAGACGCGGGTGCGGGTGCCGTCCGGGGTGGTCCAGCCGCGGCCGGCGATCTGCCGCAGCCCCTCGTCGGTGAACTGCTCCTTCATCTTCTCGCGCGCGCCGGGCTCGTACTCCTCCAGGAAGGTGTCGACGGACACCGCCTCGTCCTTGTCCAGCTTGAGAGTGGAGTCGGGGGTCGAACCGGTGGGTGCCGGCAGGAGCAGCTGGGTGAGGCCCGCGTAGTGGATGCCGTTCTCGTTGTCCTCGGCGAAGGGCACGGCGGCGCCCGGCGCGAGCGTGGGCCGGGACAGCGCCGGGTACACCCAGCGGCCGTCCGACCGGGTCGACAGGCCCGGCATGTCGGTCCGCTCGGGCTGGGTGACCTGGTAGGCGACGCCCGTGCCGACGGCGGCGAAGACGAGTACGGCGGCGGTCCAGCGGAGCGCGGCGAACAGCTTGCGCCGGTCCTTGGGCCCGGCCGGCGCCTCGGGCGCCGCGTAGGGGTTGGCCGGGGCCGGCTCGCCCGTCGGGGCCTCGGCACCCGGTGCGGGCGGGGCCGCCGGGGCGGCCCCCTGCTCGGGCGCGGCGGGGTCGGCGGAGTCCGGGGCGGTCGCCGGGGCGGCCACGGGGGCTTGCGCCACGGCCTGCGGAGAGGTGTTCTGCTCGGTCACACGGACTCCCCGGGGGACTTCAGGTGGTTCATCTGGTTCTTGAAGAACTCGACGGCGTCGGCTTGCCTGAAGGGCTTGGGCCCGTAGGCGCGGAAGGTGACCATCACATCGCCCTCGACCGCCACGCAGTCGAGCGAGTCGATCTTCTCCTTCTTCTCCTCGCCGATCGCCAGCAGCGAGCACTTGGCGTCCGGGAAGCCGTCGACCTTCGGCGCCTCGCGGCCGTCGCCCGTGAGCTCGAGGAACTTCTTGCTGATCTCGGAGAACTTGCCCACGGCAGCGGGGTCGGCCTGCATGATGCGGACCTCGGCGACGGAGGAGGAGCCCTCGTTGATGTAGCTGCGGCCGGCCAGGCCCTTGAGCTTCAGCTCGGCCAGCATCTCGTCGCGCTTCTTGCGGTCGGAGCTGGACAGACCGCCGCGGGCCTCCTTGAAGCCCTCGACCGCCTTCTCGCCCGAGACGAAGAAGTTGTTGCCGTCCTGTTCCAGGTCCGGACCCAGCGAGAAACCGGCCGGGACCGGCAGCAGCTTGCCCGAGAGGTCGTTGGCCGGGACGGAACCGGGCTCGGCGGGCTTCTCGTACCGCTCGCCCAGGGGAACCCAGTACGCGGTGGGCGCGGTCCGGTCGGCGTCCGCGATCGCGGCGGACGCCCAGACGCCACCTCCCACGAGAGCGGCCACGGCCACGATGCCGGCGACCAGGGCGACCGCCTTGCGGTTGACCTTGCGCGCGGGCTCCGGCGGCGCGACGGGGTACGGGGTGGCGTACGGGTTCGCGTGGGGCGTCTCGGGGGCCGCAGCAGCCTCAGGAGCCGCAGCCGTCTCGGGGGCCGCAGCCGCCTCAGGAGCCGCAGTCGCCTCGGGGGCCGCAGCAGCCTCAGGAGCCGCAGTCGCCTCAGGGGCCGGCTGGGCCTCGGCCGCGTCTTCGGCGGGGACCGGGGTCACGTCGTTCTGGGGCTCGGTCACAGTCGCTCCAGCTGTCGCTTGGCCAGGTCCATGATGTCGCTCTCGGAAACCTTGCCCCGGTTGTTCACGAGGTGGATGTCGAGCACGATGTCGCCGCGGCGGGCGATGGCCCGGGCGCCGCGCATCGGGAGGTACCCCGGCTTCTCGTCGGCCTCCGAGTCCACCCAGACGTGACCGAGGTCCGACGGGAGACCGGGGATGGCCGTGCCGTCGTTGCCCGCGAACTTCTTCTCGTGCATGTAGCTGGACTGGCCGGTCTGGTAGTCGTCCGCCCCGTCGCGGTCGTTGAACTGCAGCAGCTGCACCACGACGAACGTGCTGTCGCCCTCCGACCAGGTCACCGACGCGAGTCGGCGGACCTTGATCTTGACGAGGTTGCGCAGCATGGAGTCCGGCTCCTCGAACAAGGTCGCCGTGTTGTCGATGGTGTCGTAGCCCGCACCCTCGACCTTCGCCCCGCCCGGAGCGTCGATCAGCAGCTTGGCGAGGTCGTCGTCCGTCTTGTGCCAGCGGTTGGCGTTGATCGTCTTGTTCGTGGTGGCTTCGTCGGGCGCGAGCGCCTTCGGGTACGCCAGGCCGGCCTGGGCCAGCGGGGCCAGCGGCGTCGGTTCGCGGTCGTACTGGATCGCGTAACCGGTGACCGTGCCCGCCAGGACGCCGAGGACGGCGGCGCCCGCGATCAGGAGGAGCGCGCGGCCGCCGCGACGGCGGCGCGGAGCGGCCGGAGCCACGTCCACCGCGCCCGGTTCCGGGTCCGGGACGCTCTCCTCCTCTTTCCGCTGCTCAGGGATGGTCTGTTCGTGTTCCAAAAGAAGTCCCCCCACAGGACTGGAGTCGCGGACCGATCGGCCGCGTACAGAGTTGACACCTTGCTGGGGGGAGATGTTGTACGCACTCTTATTACATTTTTATCTCAACAGGTTTCAATCGTCATGGTGTCGCTTTCCGTCCAGTTCGTCCCACCACTCGTCGGACTTCGCGTCACCCGAGGGGTCGTCCCACCAGCGGTCGTCCGGACCCCGCCGGTTCGCGACGATCGCGGCGACCGGCGGAATGACCATGGCGACCACGCACAGCGCCACGGCGGCCTCGACGGACCACAGGCGCACGAAGGACCAGGCGGAGACGAAGAGGAACAGGCATCCGCCCATGAGCAGGAAGTAGGCGCGGCGGCGCCGGGCGTACATGCCTTCAGGGTAGAGCCGCGAGCGGTCGTCGCGCAGGTCCCGGGACGGCACGAAGGGCCGCATCCCGGTCCAGTGGCGTCCAACCCCCGGGGATGCGGCCCTTCGGCCGGTCATGCGGTCATGCCGCGCGCGTGCGCGGAGCTCAGACCGCGATCGCGACGTCCGTCACGCCGCCGGCCTCGGCGACGACCACGGCGCGGTCGGCCTGGGCGCCGGGCACGAGCGCCCGCAGCGTCCAGGAGCCCGTCGCCGCGTAGAAGCGGAACTGTCCGGTCGTCGAGGTCGGGACCTCGGCGGTGAACTCGCCGGTCGAGTCCAGCAGCCGCACGTAGCCGCTGACGGGCTGGCCGTCCTGGGTCAGCTGACCCTGGATGGCGGTCTCACCGGGCTTGAGCGCCCCGAGGTCGGGACCGCCGATCTTTGCTCCACACATGTTCTCTGTCCTGTCCTGGAGAGGGATGACTACGGGGCGTCGTGCCCGGAACTACTTGTTGGCGCCGAGCTCGATCGGCACGCCCACCAGCGAGCCGTACTCGGTCCAGGAACCGTCGTAGTTCTTGACGTTCTCCTGGCCCAGGAGCTCGTGCAGCACGAACCACGTCAGTGCGGAGCGCTCGCCGATGCGGCAGTAGGCGATGGTGTCCTTCGCCAGATCGACCTGCTCGGCCTCGTAGAGGGCGGTGAGCTCCTCGTCGGACTTGAAGGTGCCGTCGTCGTTGGCGTTCTTCGACCACGGGATGTTGCGGGCGCTCGGCACGTGGCCGGGGCGCTGCGACTGCTCCTGCGGGAGGTGGGCCGGCGCGAGCAACTTGCCGGAGAACTCGTCGGGCGAGCGGACGTCGACCAGGTTCAGGGAGCCGATCGCGGCCACGACGTCGTCGCGGAAGGCGCGGATCGAGGAGTCCTGGGGCTTGGCCTTGTACGCGGTGGCCGGGCGGTCGGGAACCTCGGTGCCGTCGACCAGGTCGCGGGAGTCGAGCTCCCACTTCTTGCGGCCGCCGTCGAGCAGGCGGACGTCCTGGTGGCCGTAGAGCTTGAAGTACCAGTAGGCGTAGGACGCGAACCAGTTGTTGTTGCCCCCGTAGAGGACGACGGTGTCGTCGTTGGAGATGCCCTTGGCGGAGAGGAGCTTCTCGAAGCCCTCCTGGTCCACGAAGTCACGTCGGACCGGGTCCTGGAGGTCGCGCTGCCAGTCGATCCGTACGGCGTTGGTGATGTGGTTCTTGTCGTACGCGGACGTGTCCTCGTCCACCTCGACGATGACGACGCCGGCGTCGTTCAGGTGGGCCTCGACCCAGTCGGCGTCTACGAGGACGTCGCTGCGGCTCATGGTGTTCTCCTCCGGGGCAGTGTGCGGCGGGGTGGTGCTGGTGTTTCCGGTGGTGCCGGGTGCGTGGTGTCCGTGCTTCCGGGTGCGCTCACGGATCCCGTTGCGGGGAGGCGCCGGGAGGGCGGGAGACAGGAGGGGTCACACAGGGTCCACGCGGGAAAAGCGGAAGGCCGTCGTCCGGCTATGGAGCGGGATGCGCTCACACGTCACATGGATCGACAGAGCATGGCGGCGACGCGACACAGGTCTACTGCCCGTCGCTTCGTGAGGTCCGCCTGCTGATGCTTCATAGCCATGGATCGTAGGGACGAATCGGCCGCCCTGTCACCGCCGTGTCATATTCCGAGACAGGATCGTCCGCATAGTGGGATACGAGCCCTCCGGACGGCCGCCGCGCCGGCCCGGGGACCCGTCCGGGGCCCGCCCCATCTGCGGATCGGACCCCGGCGTCTCACTATCCGGCCAGCGACAGATTCGTACCCCCCAGGGTGAGGTGCACGCCGGCCTCGTCGGAGGTCAGCGCCGTCAGCTGGACCCCGGACGGCAATCCGCCGTCCAGCCGCCGGTCGAAGTCGGTCTTCTTGCGGATCGCCGTCTCGACCCCGGGGACGCCCTCGCCCGGAACCTCGTCGGCGCGCACCCGCACGATCTTGGTGCCCTTGGCGTCCTTGGAGTCGACCAGCGAGACCGTCGACACCACGCTACGGGTGAGGGTCTTGCCGAGGACCTCCACGCTGGCGGTGACCTTCACCTTGCCCGGCGTCCCGCCGTAGGCGACGGTCACGCCGGGCTGCGCGGCCCCGCTCAGGTCCGCGTACGTGACCAGGGCCGAGCCCTCGGCGCGCCGGGCGGTGCCGCCGCTGTAGTCGCCGTTCAGCTCCACCCCGTGGAAGGCGACCCGGATGTCGGACAGGCGCGTCCTGCGGCCGTCCGAGGTCGCCACCTCGACCTCGGCCACCTTCAGGTCGACCCGGTCGAGGTCGTGGGCGAGCGCCTGCGTCAGGAAGGGGAAGCCGTGGATGTCCACCCCCACGCCGCCCGGCAGGTTCTGCCGTGCCTGGATGCGGTCGGCCAGCCGGTTCTCGGCGTAGCCGACCGCCCAGCGGTCCGCTCCGACGAACAGGCCGCCGAGAACCACCGCGATGATCAAAAAGACGCGCAGGACACGCACGTGCCCACCCCCCATGACGATTGGTACGTACGTCCTAGTGGACCATGACCCGTCGTCAACGCGCTGTGAGCGCCCCCGGGGCCCGCGCCCCGCGGCGAGCGCCCCGGGGGGCGGGTCAGCCCACCACCCGCCCGATGAGGTAGACCGCCGGAGCCGCCGCGGCCAGCGGCAGCGCGACACCGGCCGTCATGTGGACGAACTTCGACGGGTAGTCGTACGCCGCCACGCGCAGCCCGATCAGCGCGCACGCCCCGGCCGCCAGGCCGATCAGCGCGCCCCCGGCCCCCACGGACGTCAGCCCGCCCACGGCGATGCCCGCGCCGGCCCCGGCGGCCAGCGAGACCCCGACCGAGGCCGCAGTGGGCAGCGGCAGCGCGCGGGCGAAGACGGCCACCGCCACCGCGGCCGCACCCACGCTCGCGGCCGCGGAACCGGCCGCGAGGTAGCCGGCGCACACGATGGCGAGCGCGGCGGAGGCCACCGAGGCCATCAGCCCGTACATCCGCTCGTCCGGATCGGCGTGGCTGCGCAGCTGCATGACCAGCGTGAGCAGCACCCACGCACCGAGCGTGCCGATGATCGCGCCGGGGCCGTGCGCGTCGTCCACCGCGAGCACGGCCGCGTCGGCGACCAGCGCTCCGGCGAAGGCGAGCGCGATGCCCTGCCGGGCGGGCCACATGCCGTTGAGCCGGAACCAGCCGGCCGCGGTGAGGCCCTGGAGGGCGATCAGGGGCGCGAGCAGCGCGAGCCTGCCGAGGGCGGCGGCCGCGGCGATGACCAGCCCGAGGGCGGCCGTCAGTATGGCCGCCTGCGGACCGGGATCGATGATCGGCGAGCGGCCCTCGGCACGGGCCTGCGCCGGGTCCACGGCGCGGAGCGTGTTGCCCGCCAGGGTGGGCGGGGAGTAGGCGGGCTCCTCACCGGGCCCACCGGACTCACCGGGCCCACCGGCCGCCTCCTCGGCGAAGGGCGCCGCCGGGGCCGCCTGCGGGACCTCGGCCGGGACGGCCTCCCGCGGCAGGAGGGGGGCGGCCGGGTCCGCCCAGTCCTGCGCGGGGGCCGGAGCCTGGGGCCGGGCCAGGGGCTGCGCCTGGTCGTCCGGGCCGGGGTACGGGGGCAGGTAGGCGGTCTCGCCCCACTGCGGCTGCTGGTACGGCTGCTCCTGGTACGGCTGCTGCTGCGCCGGCGCGGGGGCCTGGGCCTGCGCCTGCGGCTCCTCGCGGAACCAGTGGTCCGGCGCCGCCGTCTGCCGGTACGCGGGCGCGGCCGGCGCGGCGTAGGGATCCGCGTACGGAGAAGGCTGCGGGGACGACTGCTGCTGCGGCCGGGCCCACTCCTGCCCGGGATCCGGCGCCTGGGCAGGAGCCTGGACCTGGTCGGGCCCCGGCGCCTCGTCGCGGAACCAGCCCTCGGGGGCCATCGGGTGCTGGGCCGGTACGCCCTCCAGCGGGGCCTGCACCGGCTGGTACGAGGTGTCCCACGTCGGGGACTGCCAGGTCTGCGTCCCGTACGGATCCGACTGCTGGTGCTGCTCCTGTTGCTGCTGTTGCTGCTGGAGCTGATGCTGCTGCTCCATGTACTGCCGCTGTTGTTCCTCGGGGGTGCTCATGGGACTCCGCTCACCCGCCCGCGAACGGCGGGAGCACCTCGACGGTGCCCCCCTCGGTCAGCTCGACGGAATCGTGCGGGCGCTTGCCCACGGGCTCTTCGTTCACGAGGAAGGAGCAGCGCAGCAGGACCCGGGTCAGCTCCCCGGGGTGGCGTTCCCGCACGGCGTCGAGCGCCTCGGCCAGTGTCCGCGCCGAGTACGGCTCCTCCGCCGTCCGGGCCGCGGCCTTCGCCGCCGCCCAGTAGCGGATGGTTCCGGTTGCCACTGCACGCTCCTCTCGTCGGCGCTCTGCCGTCGGCGTCCATCATGAACCCTCGAGCCCCCGAACCCGGCGTGCCTCCGCGCCCCCGGCCTGCGCCCGGGCGGCCCCACGAGATCCGCCGATCCGGTGAAACCCGCGCCCGGGCAGGTCGCGGGGGTGGTGCGGACCACAGAAGAGCCTGCGCCGAAGCCTCGGCCCCCGCAGCGGAGGTGGGCTATTCTGCTGCCGAGAGGATCCGGGCAACGTAGCCCCCGGGTCCTTTTGTGCTTTCAGCACGTTGAACGGACCGAGAACAGTGGTATCCATCCGGACCTCAGGGCGCGGGGACCGGGCGGAGGCAAGTCGTACGAAGCAGTGCCGCGAACTCCCCCAGCTCTCGCTGGGAGGTGCCCCCGGGACGGGACCGAGGAGGAACCGACGTGATGGACCAGCGAACCGTGCGTGCACACGCGCACGCACACCACAGCCCGAACGGGGCAGGTGGTGGGGCATGAGCTCTCTCCTGCTCCTGACCAATGCCCTGCAGCCGTCCACCGAGGTGCTGCCCGCCCTCGGCCTGCTGCTCCACTCCGTCCGGGTCGCACCCGCCGAGGGCCCCGCCCTGGTGGACACCCCGGGCGCCGACGTCATCCTCGTGGACGGCCGCCGCGACCTGCCGCAAGTGCGCTCGCTCTGCCAGCTGCTCCGCTCCACGGGACCGGGCTGTCCGCTCATCCTCGTCGTCACCGAGGGCGGCCTCGCGGCCGTCACCGCCGACTGGGGCGTCGACGACGTCCTCCTCGACACCGCCGGCCCGGCCGAGGTGGAGGCGCGGCTGCGCCTCGCCACGGGGCGCCAGCAGCTCGGCTCGGACGACTCCCCGATGGAGATCCGCAACGGCGACCTGTCGGTCGACGAGGCGACGTACTCGGCGAAGCTGAAGGGACGGGTCCTGGACCTCACCTTCAAGGAGTTCGAGCTGCTCAAGTACCTCGCCCAGCACCCGGGCCGGGTCTTCACCCGCGCCCAGCTGCTGCAGGAGGTCTGGGGCTACGACTACTTCGGCGGCACCCGGACCGTCGACGTGCACGTACGGCGCCTGCGCGCGAAACTCGGCCCCGAGCACGAATCACTGATCGGCACCGTCCGCAACGTCGGTTACCGCTTCGTCACGCCGGAGAAGGTCGAGCGGGCGGCGGCCGAGGCGGCCGCGAAGGCGGCCGCGAAGGCGGCGGCGCAAGCCGCGGCGCAGGCCGCGTCGGCGCTCACCCGAATGGACTAGGAGGGCCGCGGGGCCGACCTCCTCCGGCCGCCCTGCCCAGAGGCAGGTCACCCCGCGTAGACTGCCGCGCGTGGCCAAGGTGACGCGGGATGACGTGGCACGACTTGCGGGTACTTCTACCGCCGTCGTGAGTTACGTGATCAACAACGGACCCCGGCCGGTTGCCCCGGCCACGCGCGAGCGTGTCCTCGCCGCGATCAAGGATCTGGGCTACCGCCCGGACCGGGTCGCGCAGGCCATGGCCTCACGGCGCACCGACCTCATAGGCATGATCGTCCCCGACGCCCGGCAGCCGTTCTTCGCGGAGATGGCGCACGCGGTCGAACAGGCCGCCGCCGAACGCGGAAAGATGGTGCTGGTCGGCAACTCCGACTACCGCGACGAGCGCGAGGTCCACTACCTGCGGGCGTTCCTCGGCATGCGGGTCTCCGGACTGATCCTGGTCAGCCAGGGCATGAGCGAGCGGGCCGCCTCGGAGATCGAGGCGTGGGACGCGCGGGTGGTCCTGCTGCACGAGCGGCCGGAGGCCATCGACGACGTCGCCGTCGTCACCGACGACATCGGCGGCGCCCAGCTCGCCACCCGGCACCTGCTCGAGCACGGGCACCCGTACGTGGCCTGCCTGGGCGGTGTCGAGAACACCCCCGAGGTCGGCGACCCGGTGGCCGACCATGTCGAGGGCTGGAGGCGGGCCATGCTCGAATCCGGCCGCTCGGTCGACGGCCGGCTCTTCCAGGCCCCCTACAACCGCTACGACGCCTACAAGGTCGCCCTGGAGCTCCTGGCGGGCCCGGACCGTCCGCCGGCCATCTTCTGCGCCACGGACGACCAGGCCATCGGCGTGCTGCGGGCGGCCCGGGAGCTGCGCATCGACGTCCCGGGCGAGCTGGCCGTGGCCGGCTTCGACGACGTGAAGGAGGCGGCCCTCACGGACCCGCCGCTCACGACGATCGCCTCGGACCGACCCGCGATGGCCCGCGCGGCGGTGGACCTCGTCCTGGACGACGCCCTGCGGGTGGCCGGCTCCCGCCGCGAGCGCCTCAAGCAGTTCCCCTCGGCCCTGGTCATCCGCCGCTCCTGCGGCTGCCTCTAGTGCTGTGACCCGCCCGGGAGCCCGGGCGGGACCCGGGCGGGCTTATATCGGGCATACACGGTTCTGTCGGGCTTCTCAGCGGGGACTCAGGAAGCTCTCATGATCCGGGCGCACAGTCGTATCCATGACCGAGAACTTCCGCCGCGAAGGCGAGTACCCACAGGAGAACCGCCCGGCCCGCCCCGCGCCCTTCGGCGAGGACCGGCAGCGCGGTCGTGACCGGTCGGCCCACGAGGCCGCGTACCCCCCGCCGCCCGCCTACCCTCCGGCCGCCCCGCCCGCCCCCGGCTGGCACCAGGCCCACACGCCACCGGTCGTCCCCGGCGAGGTCGTCACCCCGGCAGCAGGCGGGCACGGCGGCGGCCACGACGGCGGAGCCGGCGGCCACGGCTGGGCCACCTGGGGCGAGGCCGCCCCCGCGGCCCCGGCCCCCTCTCCGGTCCCCCACCACGGCCCGGTCCGCGCCAAGCGGCCGGTCGCCCTCCTCGCCGCCGTCGCCCTCGCGGCGGCGGTCATCGGCGGCGGTACGGCGGCGGCCGTCCAGCAGCTGCTCGCCGACCACGGCATCACCGGCGCCACCGGGGTCAACGGCAACACCATCTCGCAGTCGAACAGCGGCACCGTCTCCGGCGTCGCCGAGAACGTCAGCCCGTCCGTCGTCCGCATCGACACCAGCACCCGGTCCGGCCAGGGCACCGGCTCCGGCATCGTGATCACCGCCGACGGCGAGATCGTCACCAACAACCACGTCGTCGACGGCGCCACCCAGATCCAGGTGACGACGAGCGACGGCAAGAAGTACCCGGCGAAGATCTTCGGCACGGACCCGGACAAGGACCTCGCGCTCATCCGGCTCGAGGGCGCCCGCGGTCTCAAGGCCGCCGGTCTCGGCGACTCCGACAAGCTCAAGGTCGGCGACGAGGTCGTCGCCATCGGCTCCCCCGACCGCCTCACCGGCACGGTCACCAGCGGCATCGTCTCCGCGCTGAACCGCGAGGTGAACGTCCCGAAGTCCGAGCAGCAGCAGTCCCCCCAGGACGGCTTCCCCTTCTCCTACGGCGGCAAGCAGTTCAACGGGAACACCGGTTCCGACACCACGTCGTACCAGGCCATCCAGACGGACGCCTCCCTCAACCCCGGCAACTCCGGCGGCGCCCTCGTCAGCATGAACGGCGAGATCGTCGGAATGCCCTCCGCGATCTACTCCCCCTCCAGCGGCAGCGGCTCCGCCGGCAGCGTCGGCCTCGGCTTCGCCATCCCCGTCAACACGATCAAGGCCGACCTGCCCTCCCTCCGCAAGGGCGGCCCCGGAGGCGCGGGCAGCGCGGACAGCGGCGCC
This sequence comes from Streptomyces sp. NPDC006544, assembly GCF_040611715.1. Classification (NCBI taxonomy): domain Bacteria; kingdom Bacillati; phylum Actinomycetota; class Actinomycetes; order Kitasatosporales; family Streptomycetaceae; genus Streptomyces; species Streptomyces sp. NPDC006544. Next base: position 12,184 of record NZ_JBEXOV010000109.1, read on the forward strand.
GCCGGCGGCGCCAGCAACGGCACCAACGGTTTCGGGACCTCCTACTAGGCCGACCGTGCGAGCCTGTGAGGAGACCGACGACCACCCCTGGGGGACCGAATGACCGCCGAAGGCGACCAGCAGCGCATCCTCGTCGTCGACGACGAACCGGCCGTACGCGAGGCCCTGCGCCGCAGCCTGGCCTTCGAGGGGTACGGGGCACAGACCGCGGTCGACGGGCTCGACGCCCTCGACAAGACGGCCTCGTACGCCCCCGACCTGATCATCCTGGACATCCAGATGCCCCGGATGGACGGTCTGACGGCCGCCCGGCGCCTGCGCGCCGCCGGCAGCACCACCCCGGTCCTGATGCTGACCGCCCGCGACACGGTCGGCGACCGCGTCACCGGCCTCGACGCGGGCGCCGACGACTACCTGGTCAAGCCGTTCGAGCTGGACGAGCTCTTCGCCCGCGTCCGCGCACTGCTGCGCCGCAGCTCGTACGCCGCGCCCGCCGCCGGGGGCGGGCACACCGAGGACGCCGACGCCCTGACCTTCGCCGACCTGCGCATGGACCTCGCCACCCGCGAGGTCACCCGCGCCGGACGCCCGGTGGAACTGACCCGCACCGAGTTCACCCTGCTGGAGATGTTCCTCGCGCACCCGCGCCAGGTCCTGACCCGCGAACAGATCCTCAAGACCGTGTGGGGCTTCGACTTCGAGCCCAGCTCCAACTCCCTGGACGTGTACGTGATGTACCTGCGCCGCAAGACCGAGGCCGGGGGCGAGCCCCGCCTGGTCCACACCGTGCGCGGGGTGGGCTACGTGCTGCGCGCGGGGGAGAGCGGCCCCGAATGAGCCCGGCCGCCAGATTCCGCGCCCTCCCGCTGCGCTCGCGCCTCGCCCTGCTGGTCACGGTCGCGGTGGCGCTGGCGGTCGCGGCGGTCGCCAGCATCAGCTGGTTCATGGTCCGCACCCAGCTGAACGACCAGCTGAACAGCTCGCTGCGCTCCACCAACGCGCGGGCGCAGGCGAGCCAGACGCTGAACCGCCTCGGGTGCCAGGAGAAGGTGCCCGGCCCCTTCGAGAACAACCTCAGCGCACAGGTGCAGATCGTGCTGCCGGCGGGCGGACGCTGCTGGGTGGACGGAAAGAACACCCTCCCGGTCACCGCCTACGACCTCGAGGTGTCCAAGGGACAGCGCGGGGCGGTCATGTACGACGGCAGGACCACGGACGGCACTCCCGTGCGCGTCTACACGCAGCCCGTGGAACTGACCTCCGGGCCGGGCGTGCAGAACGCCGCGATCTCGGTCGCCAAGCCCCTGTCCGACGTCGACAAGCCCCTGTCCACCCTCGCGTGGGTCCTCGTCCTCGTCTGCGGCATCGGCGTCGTCGGCGCCGGCGCGGCCGGCCTGTGGGTGGCCCGTACGGGCCTGCGCCCGGTCGACGAACTGACCGGCGCCGTCGAGCACATCGCCCGCACCGAGGACCTGACGGTGCGGATCCCCGACGAGGGCGACGACGAGATCGCCCGCCTGTCGCGGTCCTTCAACTCCATGACGGCCGCCCTCGCCTCCTCCCAGGACCGGCAGGCACAGCTGATCGCCGACGCCGGGCACGAGCTGCGCACCCCGCTCACCTCCCTGCGCACCAACATCGAGCTGCTCGCGCGCAGCGAGCAGACCGGCCGGGCCATCCCTCCCGAGGACCGCAAGGAGCTGCTGGCCTCGGTCAAGGCGCAGATGACGGAGCTCGCCTCGCTGATCGGCGACTTGCAGGAGCTCTCCCGCCCGGACGCGGCCGCCCCCGGCCCGCTGGGCGTGGTGGCCCTGCACGAGATCGCGGGCGCCGCGCTGTCCCGGGTCCGGCTGCGCGGTCCGGAGCTGGAGTTCACCTCCGACCTGGCGCCCTGGTACGTACGGGGCGAGGCGGCGGCCCTGGAGCGCGCGGTGGTCAACGTCCTGGACAACGCGGTGAAGTTCAGCCCGCCGGGCGGCCGGGTCGCCGTGGTCCTGCGCGCGGGCGAGCTGACCGTGCGGGACCACGGGCCCGGTATCCCGGCCGCCGACCTCCCGCACGTCTTCGAGCGCTTCTGGCGCTCCCCGTCGGCCCGCGCCCTGCCCGGCAGCGGCCTCGGCCTGTCGATCGTGGCCCGTACGGTGCTGCGCGCGGGCGGTACGGCCGAGCTGCGGGCGCCGCGCGGCGGCGGTCCGGGCGCGGAGGCCGTGCTCCGCATCCCGGGGGCCCCGGCTCCGCCGCCCGGGGCGGCTCCGGCCGACGGGCCGGAGCCCTCCGGGCGGCGGTCAGTTGTGCCGGATCAGTGAGGCGACCAGGCCGGAGCGGGTGTTGGGGAAGTCCATCGGGACGATCCCGAGCCCGGTCCGGCCGGCCAGCTCCGAGCCGTCGACGAACGCGTGCACCTGCGGGTTGAGCCGGTCGGAGTTCCAGCGGGGCGGCAGGGCGGCCGCCGTGCTCGTGTAGTTCATGAAGAACTTCCCGGGCTGGGACACCGCCTTGCGGAACTGGTTCTCGATCTTGCCCCGCTTGCCGAAGGGCTCGGCCATGTAGTCGTCCTGGATGTCGAAGACGTTGCCGTCGCCGTAGCGCAGGCCCCCGGGCAGGCCGCCGTTGTCGGGGAGCAGCAGGACCTTCCCGCGCGCCTGCCCGAGGGTGGGCAGCGCGTCCGCGATCTTGAACAGCGGGCTCCAGCCCCGGTTGTTCAGGTAGTCGTCGAAGACGGCGCGGAAGGTGGCGTCGCTCTCCTCCGAGTACTCCTGCTTGAGCCGCATCAGCACGGTCTCGGAGGGGTGCGCGGCGAGGAAGTTCCAGCAGGCGACGAGCACGTCGCCGAACATCAGGTTCTGGTAGAACGCGCCGTGGTGGATGGCGAAGGATCCGCCGGTCACCCGGCAGCGGACGTCCAGGAAGCGGATCCCGGAGTCGAGCTGCTCGGCGATGGAGGTGTTCTGGCAGGCGACGTAGAGCCCGCCCTGGCGGGCGCCGGAGTCGTGGGTGCCGGGGATGGTCATCCGCTGCAGGGCGGTGGAGTCGCCGATCCCCGCCATCCAGTCCTGGGTCGACAGCGCCCGCGCGGACGCCGGTGCGGAGGCCGCTCCCAGCGCCAGGCCGGCACCGAGGGCCGCCGCCCCGGCGAGGAATCCCCGCCGCCCCAGCCCCGCGCCCCGGCCCGCGACCGCGGCCGTATCCGCATCCGTAGCCGCATCCGTAGCCGTGTCCACGCCGCCCATGCCCATGCCCATGCCCGCCCCTTTGCCGACCCAGTGGTGGCGGGATTATGGCGCGCGGAGCCGCGCATTACTACCCACGGGTAGATCTCAGCTGTCGAGCAACTCCGCCATCGCGCGCAGACCTTGGGCGATCTCGCGCCCGTTCGGCGCGTGTTCCGGGTCGGTCAGGACCTGGACCATCACCCCGGTCAGCAGGGCGATGTGCACCGACCCGAGGGCCCGTACGTCCTCCTCCGCGACCTCGTCCTGCGGCACCCCGCGCAGCTGCGCGGCCACCATGCGGCGACTGTCGCGCTGGCCCTCGGCCAGGATCGCGAGGAGCTCCGGCGAGGACTGCGCGTGCACGAAGGCCTCGACGGAGGCGGTCCAGAGCCAGCTCGTCTCACCGAAGTCCCGGATCTTTCGGTCCCAGGTGTCGGCGTAGCGGTCCCGGACGGTGTCGCCCTGCCCCGCGAGCCTGCCGGAGCCGGCCGCCCACTCGTCCATGGCCGCGAACAGCGCCTGGTTGAGCAGCACCTCGCGGGACCCGAAGTGGTAGCCGATCGCGGCCATGCTCACCTTCGACGCCGTGGCGATGTCGCGCACGGTCGTGCGGAGGTACCCCTTCTCCTCCAGGCAGCGCCGGGCTCCGGCCAGCAGGTCCTCGCGATTTCCCATGCCGGGATCGTATCCGCGCTCCGGCCCGGGACCCGGCCGCCGTCGCCGTTTTGGGCAGACGCCCTACACAATCGTATTGCGCGCTTGCCTAAATCCTGACAGGCTGATGACCGGCCCACCGACCAGCACACAGGGGAGAACAACGCCATGCGCCACGAGCTGAAGATCGACGACCGCACCCTGTCCTACCTGGACTTCGGCGGTCCCGGCCGGCCCCTGCTCGCCCTCCACGGCGGCCTCTCCGAGGGCGCGCACTTCACCGCCCTGGCCGCCTCCCTCGGCGACGACTGGCGGGTCATCGCCCCCGACCAGCGCGGCCACGGCGACTCCGGCCTGGCACCCGAGTACAGCCGCGATGGCTACGTCACCGACGCCGCGGCCCTGCTCGAACACCTGGACCCCGGTGGCCCGGTGCCCGTCCTCGGCTTCTCCCTCGGCGGGATCAACGCCTACCACCTGGCCGCCGCCCGGCCCGATCTGGTCTCCGCGCTGGTCAACGTCGACGCCCCGGTGGAGAGCCCGCACCAGGACGGCCCGTCCTTCTGGGACTTCCTGCACGGCCTCCCATACACCGCGCCGACCCGCGAGGAGCTCATCGCCGCCCTCGGCCCGCTCGGCGAGGGGGTCGGCCCGTTCCTGCGCCCGCTGCCCGACGACACCGGCTGGCGGCTGCCGTTCCACCCGCAGGCCACCCTGGCCACGCTGGCCGAGGGCGACGGCGACCGCTGGGACGTCTGGCTCGCGAGCGACTGCCCGGCGCTGCTGATCCACGGCCTGCGCAGCGAGGTGCTCCCGCTGGAACTGGCCCGGGCGATGGTCTCCCGCCGCCCCGGGACCTCGTACGCGGGCCTCGACACCGAGCACTTCGTGCCCTTCCAGGACCCGGAGGGCTTCGCGGCGGCCGTACGGGCCTTCCTCGCCGGCCTCTGACCGAGTCGCGGATTCCCGCCACCAGACCGCAGCCGTGTCACTACCCTCGGTGACAGACCGAAACGAACGCCGCACGGCGTGCACTTGGGGGTGACCGCTCCATGGTCAACATCCGCGATCTCGATCCCAGCGCCTCCCCGCTGGACTACTACGGCTCGGAACTGCGCCGCCTGCGGGAGGCCACCGGGCTGAAACAGGGGCAGCTGGGGGACATCGTCTTCTGCGCGGCCTCGCTCGTCGGCCAGATCGAAACGGCGAGGAAGGTCCCGACCCGGGAGTTCTCGGAGCGGCTGGACGCGGCGCTGGGGACGGGCGGGGTGTTCTCCCGGCTGGTGGGACTGGTGCTGAGGAGCCAGTTGCCGACGTGGTTCCAGGAGTTCGCGGCCATGGAAGCCAAGGCCACATACATCTCAACCTTCCAGTCACAGGTCATGTACGGCCTGTTGCAAACGGAGGCGTACGCGCGGGCCTTGCTCTCGGTGGACGGCCCCGATCAGGTGGACGAACTGGTCGCGGCGCGCATGGAAAGGCAGCGCATCCTGGAGCGCGAACACCCGCCCGCCCTGTGGGTGGTGCTGTCCGAAGCGGTGTTGCACCAGCACGTCGGCGGGGCCGAAGTCATGCGCGACCAGCTCGCGCACCTGCTGTCGTTCCTTACCGACCCTTGGGTGCAGATCCAGGTGCTGCCCTTCGAGGTGGTACAGCACTCGGGATTGGTCGGAGCGTTCACCCTCCTGCGCTTCGACGACGATCCGGATCTGTTCTACCAAGAGGGCTACCACCAGGGGCATATGACCGCCGACTCGTCCCTGATCAAGGAACGTTCGGTGGGCTACGCTCGATTGCAGGCCGCCGCCCTCTCCCCCGAGGACTCGGCCCGGCTCATCGCCCACGTGATGGAGGAATGCTATGGGAATCACCCCAAACCTGACCGGCGCGGTGTGGCGTAAGGCCTCGTACAGCAGCACCAACGGCGGCGAGTGCGTCGAGTGCGCCCCCCTCGGCACCGCCGCCTGGCGCAAGGCCTCGTACAGCGGAGGCACCGGCGGCGACTGCGTCGAGGTCGCCGCCCAGCCCTGCCGGATCGCCGTCCGGGACTCCAAGAACCCCGGCGGGCCCGCCTTCACCGTCACCCCGGCCGCCTTCACGGCCTTCGTGCGCGCGCTCTGAGATACGCCGAAGGGGCGGCGGACCGTCGCGAACGGTCCGCCGCCCCTTCGTCAGTGCCCTACTTGACGACCGTGATCCGGTCCGCCGCCGGCACGGGCAGCGGCGCCGCCGCCGAGGAGTGCGCGGCCAGGTAGGCGTTGAAGCAGTCCAGGTCGGACGCGCCGACCAGCTTGTTCTTGTGCTCCTTCAGGACGGTGAAACCGTCACCGCCGCCCGCGAGGAACTCGTTCATCGCGACCCGGTAGGTCTTCGCGGGGTCGAGCGCCACACCGTTCAGCTTCACCGAGTCCACGACGATGCGGTCGGCGCCCGCCTTCGTGGTGTCCAGGGTGTAGGTGAAGCCCTTGGAGATCTGCAGGATCTTCGGGTTCGGGCCGTTGACCGTGCCGCTGACCTGCTGCTGGAGCATGGTGACCAGCTGCGCGCCGGTCAGGTCCACGACGTTCATCATGTTGGTGAACGGCTGGACCGTGTACGACTCGCCGTAGGTCACGACGCCGTCGCCCTCACCGGCCGCCGCCTTGAAGGCGAGGTCGGCGCGGATGCCGCCCGGGTTCATGACGGCGAGCTGGGCGCCGCCCTTGGCCGCCGGGGCCAGGGCCTCGAGCTGCGCGTCGGCGATCACGTCGCCGAGCGGCTTCTCGTAGGCCTCGGAGCCGCGGCCCGCGATGTCCCCGGCGATGTAGCCCATCGGACGGCTCGCGATCGGGGCGGCCAGCGCGTTCCAGCGCTGGATCAGCGCGGTCAGGTCCGGGGCCTTCGGCTGGTCCCGGGTCACGACCTTCTGGACCGGCTTCGGCGCGGCGACCGGCGTACGGACGATGTCCTTGGTCTTCAGGTCGTACGTGAGGGTGTTGTCCGTGAACAGCCGGCCGTAGGAGGCGGCCGAGGTGACCGTGCGCGGGTTGCCCGCCGGGTCGGGGATGTTGCACGCGTACGCCTGGTGCGTGTGGCCGGTGACCAGCGCGTCGACCTTCGGCGAGACGTTCTTCGCGATGTCGACGATGGCACCGGAGATGCCGGCGCCGGCGCCCGGGACGTCGCAGTCGTAGTTGTACGCGCCGCTCGCCGGCAGGCCGCCCTCGTGGACCAGCGCCACGATCGACTTCACGCCCTGCTTGTTCAGCTCCTCGGCGTACTTGTTGATCGTCTCGACCTCGTCGCCGAACGTGAGGCCCTTGACCCCGTCGGCGGTCACGACGTCGGGGGTGCCCTCCAGGGTGACGCCGATGAAGCCGATCTTCACGTCCCCCTTCTTCCAGACGAAGGTCGGGCTCATCATCGGGCGCTTCGTCTTCTCTTCGACGACGTTCGCCGCGAGGTACTTGAAGTCCGCGCCGTCGAAGCTCTTGCCGTACTCGAAGCAGCCCTCGACCGGGTGGCAGCCGCCGTACTGCATGCGGCGCAGCTCGGTCTTGCCCTCGTCGAACTCGTGGTTTCCGACGCTCGTGACGTCCAGGTCGAGGTCGTTGAGCGCCTCGATGGTCGGCTCGTCGTGGAAGAGGCCGGACACCATCGGGCTGGCGCCGATCATGTCGCCGGCCGCCGCGGTGACGGAGTACGGGTGGCCCTTGCGGGCCTCGCGCAGGCCGGTCGCCAGGTACTCGACCCCGCCCGCGGGTATGGATTTGGTGGTGCCGTCGGCCTGACGCTCGGTCACGTTGCCGGAAGAGCCCTGCGGGGGCTCGAGCGTGCCGTGGAGGTCGTTGAACGAGAGCATCTGCACGTCGACGGTGCTGCTCTTGTCGTGGCCGTTTCCGCCACTACTCGCGGCACCGGCCGGAAGGGCGGCGGCGACCACCGCGCCGGCCGCCGTCGTGACGGCGAGGGCGGTGAGGGTCAACCGGCGGGCTCGGCGGTGCCGTTGTGGCGTCGCTGACATTTATTCCCCTTTGTGGACAGCGATACATCTTGGGAGGTCTGCCGAAGCCTAGAGTCAACGCGCGTAGCGCGACAGGGGTACCGGGTATCGAGCTGGTTACACGCGGAAGGCGCACTGCCGTCGCGCCCGCACCCGCACGGGCTCCTCCCGCCGTGGTCGTAGGCTCGGCTCATGACTGACGACGCAGCAGCGGCCCGGGAGCCGGGACGGCAGATCCAGACCCTCGACGAACTGACGGAGGAGCAGGCCGACGCCGTCCTCGCCCTGATCGAGGACGCGGCACGCAGCGACGGCACCACCGCCGTGTCCGAGCAGGGCCGGCTCCAGCTGCGCGGCGGAGCGCGCGAGGGGATCCGGCACTTCCTGCTCACCGAGCGCGGCCGGCTCGCCGGATACGGGCAACTCGAGGACACCGACCCGGTGGAGGCCCCCGCCGCCGAGCTCGTCGTACACCCCGCGATGCGCGGCCGCGGTCACGGGCGGGCCCTGGGCACCGCCCTGCTGGCCGCCTCCGGCAAGCGGATCCGGGTGTGGGCGCACGGCGGCAAGTCCGCCGCCCGCCACCTCGCGCAGGTCCTCGGTCTGACCCTGTTCCGCGAGCTGCGCCAGATGCGCCGCCCCCTCGGCGCGGACGCCCCGCCGCTGCCGGAGGCGGTCCTGCCGCCGGGCGTGACCGTACGCACCTTCGTCCCCGGCACCGACGACGCCGCGTGGCTCGCCGCGAACGCCGCCGCCTTCGCCCACCACCCGGAACAGGGCTCCCTGGTCCAGCGGGACCTGAACGACCGCATCGCGCAGCCCTGGTTCGACGCCAAGGGCTTCTTCCTCGCCGAGCGGGACGGCGAACTCGTCGGCTTCCACTGGACGAAGGTCCACGCCGAGCAGCAGCTCGGCGAGGTCTACGTGGTCGGCGTCCGCCCCGGCGCCCAGGGCGGCGGCCTCGGCAAGGCCCTCACCGCCATCGGCCTCCACCACCTGGCCGCCGCCGGTCTCCCCACGGCCATGCTCTACGTGGACGCCGACAACCCGGCCGCCCTGTCCGTCTACGCGTCCCTGGGCTTCACCACCCACGAAACGGACCTGATGTACCGCACGGAAAGCTGACCCGGCCCCGCCGACGTCCGAGGCGCGCCTCAATCAGCCCCGCCGACGTTCGAGGCGCGCCTCAATCCGGCCCCGCCGACGTTTGAGGCGCGCCCTCAATCCAGCCCCGCCGACGTTTGAGGCGCGCCCCAATCCAGCCCCGCCAGCCTCCGAGGCGCACCCTCAATCAGCCCCGCCAGCCTCCGAGGCGCACCCTCAATCCGGCCCCGCCAGCGTTCGAGGCGCGCCCCAATCCAGCCCCGCCGGCGTTCGAGGCGCGCCCCAATCCAGCCCCGCCGGCGTTTGAGGCGCGGGGTCTGGGGCGGAGCCCCAGGATCTCCGGGTCCGGGCGGAGCCCGGGGAACGGTGGAAGGGCGGGTAGGGGACCAGCCCCGCGCAGCGGCCCACCCGCACCCGCGTTCTGCGCCCCGGGGCCAGGCCCCCGCCCCCCGGGCCCGACCCCG
>NZ_JBEXOV010000110.1:0-21378 GCF_040611715.1 Streptomyces sp. NPDC006544
CAGCCCCGACGAATACGAACGCCGACACCACGCCGCTAGACTCACACTCGCCGCGTGATCAATAACCGCGTGCCCACCTTCTTGGGGGAAGGCCCTCCGTCCGAACGCGTTGCCCCAGGCAATCGCGCACCAAGGTGTAAGCCGTGCGCCGACGGGCGGCCCTTGCCGAGCTCTGCCTCCAGCACGGCGAAGGGTAGTGGTGACGGTCGGTGAGTTCGCCGGGCCCGCGCAGCGCGGGGCCTCCCTGCCGCCTTCGCGCCAGGCACGACGCCAGGTCGGCCTGCGGCATTCCGAGCCGCAGCCGCGCCCGCCGGACGCGACGGCCGATCTCCTCGGCTTCTTCCGACATCAGCGCCCCCCTGCACGTGGGCGACCCGCCGTGGCCGCTCATCGGCACGGTATCGATGCGACGGGCCGAGTGCGGGGTCTCGGCCTCACTTCGCCTTTCGAGGTGGCGCTAAGGCGCGCCACCTCGGAGACGTTGAACCGATCAGTAGGCTTCCCCACGTGCAGGGATCAAGTCCTTGCGGTAGTCGCCGTCGTCAAGGGCGCGTGCTTCGATTCGAACCGCCTTGAACTGACAGTTCATACGGCGAGTGAGCTCATCGAGCGCGTCCAGGTGCTCGTCTGTGAAGCTGGGAGCGATCCAGATCGCGGCGTACGCCTCGACTTCGATCGAGTAGGTAAGAAGCCTCCCGAGGTGATCGTGGTCAGATGGTTCGAGTTGATTCTCGACAACTACTCGCCGATCCCGGGCCCCGATCTTGATCCGAGCTAGCACGTCGATGCGATTCCGGCGTTTCAAGGGGTGCTCGGTCCTGACCAGCTGAAGGGCTCCAGGAGCCATGCCGGCAGCCGTGCCGACTCTGTCGAGGTTCGCGGCTACCCAGGGAGATAAGTTCTTTGCTTCGTTCGGGAAGACTTCTCTGAGCTTCCTCACCGGCGCGATCTTCATCACCGCTTCGCGCTCCTTGCGTGCCTGCACGATCCGGGCCCAGTACTCGTCGCGCGAGTATCCGTGCTTCGCGTAGAACTCCTCGGCCGTGCCGACGAGTTGATCAAGCAGTTCACCGTTGAAGCTGTCAAACAATGTCATGCGGCAGAATGTATGGCCAGGCACTGACAATGCCTGCCGAGGCAGACGACCTTGGCGATATGGCACGCCTGATGCTGGGGAGACTGGGATAATGGTCGGCTGCTGGTGCGGCAGGCCGCAGGAAAGGCAAGTGCCAGGGCACGAGCTGTGCAGGCAGGATGCCGGCATGTCTACCGAAGTCAGCGGGGTGATCGAGTGTCGACCAGATGCCCGCCTCTGGTGCCCTGACGCCGAGGACTCCGCATGGCACGCCCCCATCGATCTCTTCCTGCTCAATTGGCAACCCCTACGTCGCCGTCGCTACGACGCCCTCGCTACGACGGCCTTCGCCCCTTGGCCGAAGGCCGCCCGAGCGACACATCCGAGGGGCTGTGGACCGAATACGCCGTGACGCCGGACCTCCTGATGCCCCGTGGCGCAACGTGGATCACCTGGGCCGAGCTGGCCGCCGCCGACTGGTAAGAAACAGACAGCTCGGGCAGGCGGAGCCGAGAATCCGTTGCAGGAGACGAAACCCATTGGGGACCAGTCTGGAGCGTGATGCGAACAGTCAGCGAAGTGCACGAACGGACCATGTGCGAGCTGTTGCCTGTGCCACGGACCTCGATTCCGCGGCGAAGTGCCGCTTGTCCGAAGAGGCAGCCGTGACCGAACGCGACGTCATGCTCAACGAACTCGCACAGGGGTTGCGCCCGATGTCACAGGGCATCGAATGGTTCGACGCACTTGGCCCGGAGAAACAGTCCGAGGCATTGCTGTTCCTCCGACACCATTGTGTCCAGGCGCGCGCCACCACCGAGGACGGACCGGAGAGCGTCCGCCGCGCCGGGCTGCGCCCGACGCACACACCCGCGGTCCTCATTACCTGCGGCCGGATTGAGCACCAGTTGGGGAAGATCGCCTCTCTCAAGACCCTCGACGAACGCCGCAAGGCGTTCCGGTTGCTGGTCGCGGTGCTCGCCATCGCCGACGGACGACGGCGCGAGCGCTTCTGCTCCGACGGGTGCGGTCACTGGTGGCACAGGCTGTCCGCCACTGGCTGATCCCTCCGCCGGCGCTGGGCGCGACGCTGCTCCTGATACCGACGCGCGCCTGGCCGGCCACCCGACGGCAGCAACTCGTCATTACTCCGGCAGGGCGGTGGGATGCCGATTCACATGAGGGTGACGCGCATCCCGCCCTCTGCCAGCACCTCGAGTACGGTGGCCACCACCTCGTACGACCCGCCGTGCGGCGCCAAGACGCGGGACAGGGATCCGGCTGCGGTTGCGGCATCCCGCCAGAGCAGGGTTGCGGGGGCGGTATAGCCGAAGTTGCCGCGCAGACAGTCGACGAGGGCGTCCAGGCAGCCGCCGAAGTAGCCGCCCGGTCCGTTGACAGCCTCGCCTAGTGCCAGGTAGAGGCCCGGTTCATCGGTGATGTGTCGGCCGTCCAGCTCGTACATGCGTCCGGCCGCCGGGTCGAGGTGCTCCAGCCGGCAGCCCCGCTCACGGACGAGGTCGAGCTAGGCCCCGCGTTGCCGGGTGTCGAGGCCTGCCCAGGCGCCAGGAGCGTCCGGTGGTCCGGTCAGCCAGCGCTCCCAGATGGGCCGCGCGTACCCCGGTACAGGTTCGAAGCGCTCACCGTCGAGTTCCAGATCGAGCAGGCCCGTCCCATGGGAGGACTTGCGCCACGAGCGGATCTTGGGCCGCAGCAGCCGGTCGGTGAGCTGCTCGCCCCGGTCGTCCCGTATCTCCAGCCGGGCCTCCTCCAGGTTCAGTGCCCGCCGGGTGCCCGTCGCCAGTGCCCGTCGCAGTCGGTCACCCGGGGCGAGCCCGCGCAGGATGAGCGGCGGCGCTGCGTGCTCGGGCGGCAGGACGCGGGACAACTCCCGGCAGGAGCCAAGCCACTGGTACCCGTTGTGCAGTCGGACAGGAGCCCTGTGTCCTGCGGGCGGGCCCTCGTCGTCGTCCAGACCATTGATCACGAGAGCGTCCGTTCCCGGGTATGGTCCGAGGCTTTCCGCGTCCTCCAGGAGCCAGGCGTCAAGTCCCCTGCCCTCCGGCACCAGCCACACTCGGCTGCCGACCCAGCCTCGTACCTCGGGTCCGTCGGGGACCCAGCCGGTCAGTTCGTACGTCCCGCGCCGAGGTTCCCCGAACAGTCCCTCGGCCTCGGCGCAGGTGCCCCAGACATAGCCGTCCCCTGTATCCGTCAGCGTGTACCGTCCCTGCCCGCCATGGACCCCGTCCTTGTGCACGGTGAGAATCATGCCCGGACGAGAAGTAGACAGTGAAGCTCTTTCCGTGGCCGGTCAGGGCGACTCGAGGCTGTGCGCTCCAAGCCGGACACCGTGCCGTCGCCGCCGTTCTCGACGCGGACCAGGGCGGACCGGGAGCGGCCGGTGCTGCCGAAGGCGATCGATGTAGCCGCCGACGACGGCCGGGGGAGCTGTCGGAGTTCGAGTGGATCGTCCTCTTCGGTGTCGCCGCCCCCCGGCCAGGACTACCCACCTGCGGGCCACGGCTTTCCCGCTGTGCGCCCTGGCCGCCACACCAGCCCCCACCTGACCAAGCCTTGCTAGTCCCCGCCGCAGAGCACGCCGGCTGCGTTCAGCAGCACTGTCGTCGAGACGGTGCCCACGAAGGCGACGCCGCCGCGCCGGAACGCCTCGGTGCGCTTGGCGCTGTCCGCCTCGCCCAGGACGCTGACCAGGCTGACGGCCACCGCCGTGGTGACACCGACGAGGATCCCTACGAGGACGAGAAGTCCCCTGAAGACTGAGCTGCCCATGTCCGCTTTCCCTCCCAGGGAGCAGACGGGCTGTGCTTCCTCAGAACACTGGCCGAATGATTTCTGCACGAGCGGGCTGGCGAGCCCGTTCTCGGTCTACCTGGTGCCGGACAGTATCCGCGGACTGCTCGACAGTGCCCTTCCGTGACTGCGCACGGGCTGCCTGTAGCACAGCGTAGGCGGCTGGAGCGCACAACAAGCGGCACGCCGCCTTGGATGGGACGGCGTGCCGCTGGGATGTCAGTAGGCCGCGACGGCCGACCGTCGCCCACCGGTTGCATTGACCGTGCGTTGCCGGTGCCGCCGCCGTCCGAGAGGGATGGCGCTGCGGCTCTGGGCGGCGACGATCACTGGGGAGGGAGCGACGCGGCCGGAAGGGGTGAACGGCTGACGCGTATCTTCGACTGGCCGTGCGGGCGTTCCTCCCAGTCCTCCATGAAGCGGGCGTGCAGGCCGAGCTTGCGGGCCAGGGCCAGGAGGGTCTCAGTACGGTAGTAGAAGTCCTCGCGCAGAACCTGGTGTTCAGTACCTTCGGTCCGGTCGAAAGTGAAGTCGAAGAAACCGGTGTCGGTCAGCACCCGGCCGACGTGGGCGAGACACTCCTCGATGACGTCCAACGGCGAGTGGGAGAAGACGCTGTGCGCATGGATGACGTCGAAGTGGTCGCTGGGCAAGAAGTCCAAGGTGAGGTCGCCGGTGATGGTCAGGTGCGGCAACTTGTCCTGGAGGTGGCGCTCGGCGAGGGTCCTCTTGGCGGCGATCAGGATGTCGGGCGAGATGTCGATGCCGTAGTAGTGGCCGGCGCCGAGGTGCTCAATGAAGCGCCAGCCACCACGCAAGTTGCCGCAGCCTATGTCGAGCATGCGGTGCTCGGGGCGCAGCCCGTGCTCGATGAGGTAGTCGAACTGCATCTGCCCGAGAGCGAGCCAGCGATCGTGGGTCTGGCTGCCCACCGCGGCCTCGGGGTTGCGCCGGGTGTCCGAGGCCATAACGGCCCGGTAGTAGCCGACGTGGTCGGGGTGCTTCAGGCGCAGCCAGGCGTCCCGGCCGGCCCTGCGGAGGTACGGGTTGACGCGCCTTGGGTGACGCAGCGCGTAGCCGACCTTGTGGGCGAGGGCGGCGCGGTTGTTGCGTAGTTTCTTCGGCGACTTGGCGTCTGCGGGCATGCTGAAGTGACCTCCGTGCAAGGGGGGACCCCGGGTGAGGGGTGAAGGGGATGACTGGTGCGGTGGTGCGGTGGTGCGGTGGTGCGGTGGTGCGGTGGTGCGGTGGTGCGGTGGTGCGGCGGTGCGGCGGGGATCAGACGCGGCGGCGCAGGAGTAGCACGGTGACGGCCGTGAGCACGAGTGCGAGGCCGCCGAGGACGGCGGTGTCGGTCCACTGGAAGGCCCAGTAGTCACCGGCGGGATTGGCCTCGTAGAAGCGCGCGACGTACCCGCGCTGGGCCATGCACTCGCTGAGCTGGGCGCCTGAGGGGAAGGGGCAGTTCAGTACGTTGTCCTGACGGCCGGAGGCGGTGATCAGCCCGTAGTGGCCGGTCGACCACTTCTCGCCCATCGGCGGCTTGGGAGCGCTGCCGGCGCTGACGTAAGTATGAGGCGAGACCAGCAGGCGTGTCCTGTGTGTCCACTCCAGCAGGAGGGTTATCGCCCCGGTCACCAGAAGGGTCAAGCCCATCGCGGGCAGGACCCGGCGGGCCAGCAGGCCCAGCAGTGTGCCGGCGGCCAGGCCGAAGAGGGCAGCTGCCACGACGCGCGGGCCGGAGCCGCTCAGGGCTGCGTTCTCATACCAGAACAGGCCGTAGCTGCGATCGGCGGCGGGTCGCCACCACCATGCGAACACCCCCGCCAACAGACCGGAGACGGCCACCGTGGTCGCCGCAGCGAGCGCGACCCGCGAGGCGAACCACTGGCCGCGGCTGATGCCCTGCGTCAGGACCATATGGTGCGTGCCCAGCTCCCGGTCCCGACCCAGCAGCGGGGCGCCCCAGAAGACGCCGATCAGGATGGGCAGGGCGATGTTCAGCGTCCCCAGATACTTCAGCGCGTCGGTATCCAGTAGCAGGGGTGCACCCGTGTCGGGGCGGGTGCAGTACAGCGGCCCGGTGCCGCAGTGGTCGAACAGTCCGCTGTGCAAGGCGTCCAGCATGTCGGAGCGGCTGAACGCGGCGATGGCCGCAGCGGCGGCCAGGACGGCCGCGCCGATGCCGATCAGCACTCGCTGCTGACGCCAGGCGAGCCAGAGGGAGCCGTTCCAGAGGGAGCCGTTCACGCGGCCGCCTCCGCCCGTTCGGCGCCGGCCGGGCGTAGCGTGTCATCGGGCTGGAGGTACCCGATCAGGATGTCTTCCAGCGTGGGCCGCTCGGCGTGCCAGTCGCCGCGCAGTGGTCCTTGCTGTCGTATCAGGGCGGTCAGATGTCGGCCACTGGCGCGGCGGCGGACGATGGTGTGCCGTTCGGCCAGCGCGTCGGCTTGTTCAGCATGTCCGGTCAGTACGGTGTGGTTCTCGCGAAGCGCCTCAGTGTCCTCGCTGAGTTCGACGCGGCCGTCCCGCAGCGCCAGTACCCAGTCGCAGGTCTGCTCGAGTTCGGGCAGGACGTGCGAGGAGAGCACGATGCTCGTGCGTCGGTCTGCGGCGTCGGCCATCAGGGTCGCCATGATCTCGCCGCGCGCCACCGGGTCGAGGTCGGCCATCGGCTCGTCGAGCAACAGCAGCTCGGGCTGTTTGCCGAGCGCCAGGGCCAGCGCGACGCGAGTGCGTTGCCCGGGAGACAGCTCCCCGACGCGGGCGGTGAGTGCGATGCCGCCCTCTCGGACGGTCCGCTTGGCGGCAGCCTGGTCCCACGAGGAGTTCAGTTTCTGCCCCATCCGCAGGGTGTCCGCCACGGTGAAGCGGGGGTAGAGCGGTTTGTCCTGGGTGAGCAGGGCGACCCTGGTGCGGGCTCCGGGCGTGCCGGGCGCGGTGTCCAGTACGCGTATCTGCCCGGTCCGGGGGCGCAGCAGGCCGCCGGCCAGGTGCAGCAGGGTGCTCTTGCCGGCGCCATTGCGTCCGACGAGAGCGGTGATACGGCCCCTGGGCACGGTGAACTCGCAGTCCTGCAGGGTCCAGCCGCCGCGCGCCCGATACCGGAATCCGAGTCCAGTGGCGCGCAGCGCGGCCGGCGCGTCAGGCCCCGTCATGTGTCCTCCAATTTCTGCTCCCGGTCGCCCGGGGGAGTGCTGTCCTGCTGGTTGTCGTAGGCGTCCACAGAGGCGGTGACCAGGGCGAGGATGTCTGCCCGCTCGAGTCCCGCTGCCCGTGCGCGCGCCGTCCAGGCGGTGAGGTCCGCGCGCAGGGGCGAGTCGTCCTCCGCGCCGGGTCGCGCGAGCGAGCGCGTCACGAAGGTCCCCAGACCGCGGCGCAGTTCGACCAGGCCGACCTGCTCCATGTCGCGGTAGGCCCGTAGCACGGTACTGGGGTTGATGGCTGTCGCCGCCACCACCTCCCTGGCCGTCGGTAGCTTGTCCCCGACCTTCAACGTGCCCATCCGGAGCGCCCGTTCGGTCTGCTCCACGATCTGCACATAGGCGGGAACGCCGCTGCCTCGGTCGATTCGGTACTCGATCACATCACCTTCCATGACCAGAGTCTGCACAGTGTGCTTGTATTAATGAATTAATACAAGCATGGTGGAAGTGCTGCGGGGATGTCAAACAGAGGACCACAGCAGGCGTCGCCCTCGTGGCCGCCGCCGCACTGACGCTCGCCGTAGGGGCTCAGCAACTGCTGCTGACAGCGGCCTGGTCGGCAGTCCTGGTCCTCCTTGTTGTGGCCCCGCGTGTGGCCTCGCGCCTCTGTGGCGGCGGGCGGACCTGCCTTTGAAGGTTCCCCCTGATCTTGCTTCGGCCCTTCAAGGTGAGGCTGGGGTGGCGAGGCTGGTGCTGGTGCTGGTGCCGGCTATGAAGCCGTCGAGGGTGTGGGGCTGGTATTGAAGGCGTCTGAGGCGGTTGCGGACGAGGGTTTCGAGTCGGTCGAGGGCCATGGCGGCGAGGCTGGCGAGGCTGCGTTTGACGTGTGCCCATACCCACTCGGCAGGGTTCAGGTCGGGTGAGTAGGCGGGCAGCAGGAAGACCGTCAGCCACTCGCGCTCGGTGACGAGGTCGCGCATCTTCCGGGAGATGTGCGTGTTCAGGCGGTCCCAGACCAGCAGGATCGGGGCTTTGACGAGCTGGTGGGCGCCGTCGAGGAGCGCGATGAAGTCCCGCTCACCCATGCCGCGACGTGTTCCCTTACCCGCGGGGTGGGTCCGCAGACGGTGACACAGCCGGGTCCGGGAGCCCGGCCTCATCGCGATCAGCCCGGCCACCGAAAGCCGTCCCGAGCGTCGGCCGCTGATGGTGACGACCCGGGGCGCGGCCCCGCCGGCGTAATGACGCGTCGGCTGGCCCGGGTCGAGCAGCCGTCCTGAGCCGGCCCGCTGCGGCTTGCCGGCTCGGCTCAGGTGTCGTAGCAACCGTCCCATGGTGCGTGGAAGCCCAGGCCGTCGGGATAGAACTCGGCCCACACGCCGTCGTCCTCATCCTCCTCGTCCACGTCTTCCTCCACGACCAGGCCGAACAGGGCTCCCTCGAACCGGACCTCGAAGGGCGCGATCGCGATGTCCTGGTACTGCCGCTCCGGCAAGGCGTTCAGCCACTCGGCAAGCAGCATTCGGGCCGCGTCGATCGCCTTCTGTTCGCCGTCCGCCGTGGTGCCGGTGAACTGGACACGTGAGTTCAGGTGCTGGCCGGCCCCGTTGAACCGAGGGAGTACGGCGCACCAACGGTTCTGGGACTGCCAGTCGCCGCCGCCGCTCCAGTCCTCGGGGAAGGCCGCAGTGACCGAGGCGAAGAACTGGCCGCCCTGCCACTGCCCGATGGTGCTCGTGCGGTAATCAGGCTCGTGTTGATGGGGATGACCTCGGGAACTCTCATGGCGGAACCGTAGGCGCTACCTGCGACAACAGGAGGCGACGATGTCATCCTCCGTCGGCCCTGAATGAGATCTCAAACGCGGTCTCAGACAAGCGGCTCCGACATCACTGGATCAAGTTCAGTAGTACCTCCACTCGGGGGTTCTGCCGGTCAGCAGATTGTCATGGCCGGTTGGGAGCGCTTCTCCCTATCTGGACCCGTGCCGTGAGCGCATTCCCGTCCTGCCGCCGAGGGGTTGATGGCGGTTCCCGCTGCGTATTCCCCAGCCGTTTCCTGTGCCCGGACGTCCCCTGCTGGGGGGTGTCGGCCCGGAGCGAGGGCATCGCCCTGTTGACGATTTCCCCCGAATGGGATGTATGGATAGTCGTATTGTCCATCGGCCCACATGGTCGAATGTGCGCGAATCACCCGTATGAACCGCATTCCGATGCAGATTGCTTCGTAATATGCCAGCCAAGATGAAAGCGGGTCCCGTACGACCGGGGACTTCCCATAAGCCACCACTCAGGAGTTGGCCTCTCTATGACGCCGAACATCTCTCACATCCCTCAACGGCGCAGAACGCCCGTCTTGATCGCGTCGGCGGTCGCGGCGGTGATCGCTGTTGCGGTGGCCACGGTGACGCCGACACCGGCACATGCCATCGCGATTCCCGTACCGCTCGGTACCACGTCCCCCTTCGCGATCCTGGCCGGTACGCAGATCACCAACACCGGCCCCTCGACGGTCACCGGAGACATCGGCGTGCACCCGGGGTCAGCCATTACCGGGTTCCGGCCGCCGGTGACGGAGGACGGGACGGTGAACGGGGTCCAGCATCGGGCGGACGCCGTGGCCCTCATCGCCAAGAACGATCTGGTCAACGCCTATAACCAGGCCGCCGGCCAGCCCGTGGACGAGGCCATTCCCGCGGGCATTGCCAATGTCACGCTGGCTCCCGGCGTCTACCACGCCGCGGTTGGTCTCGGACTTACCGGCGACCTCGTCCTGGACGCCGCGGGCGACCCCAACGCGGTGTGGGTGTTCCAGATCCCCGAGTCCCTGACGACGGCCTCCGCCAGCCGCGTACTCCTCACCAACGGGGCTTCGCCGTGCAACGTGTACTGGCAGATCGGAGCATCGGCCACCCTCGGCAGCGGCTCCACCTTCGTGGGCACGGTCATGGCTCTGACCTCGATCACTGTCGATGACGGTGTGTCCATCGGCGGCCGGTTGCTGGCTCGCAACGGCCTGGTGTCACTGATCAACGACACGATCGACCGCGGGAACTGCGCCACCGGCGGTACCGGCGGGACCACGGGCGGCCTGATCACGGGCGGTGTGGTCGCAGGCACGACCACGGGCGGCACGACCACGGGCGGCACGGCCACCGGCGGTACCGCGGGCGGTGTGCTCGGCGGAGTGACGACCGGTGGCACCACGGGCGGCGGCCTCCTGGGCGGTGTCCTGGGTGGAGCCACGGGAGGCCTTCCCGGCGGTCTGATCGCGGGCACCACGGGTGCCGCCACAGGCGGTACCACAGGTGGCGCGACCGGCGGAATCCCCGGCTACCCCAAGCCCCCTCACGGCTACCCCAAGCCCCCGCACAACGGCCAGGGCAAGCCTCATCACGGCGAGCACGGCCATGGCGAGCACGACAAGCCCGGTCACGAAGAGCACGGCCATGGCGAGCACGGCCATGGCGAGCACGACAAGCCCGGTCACGAAGAGCACGGCCATCACGGCCACGGCGAGCAGGGCAAGCCCGGTCACGACGGGCACCACGGGCACGACGAGTAGGCAGCCAGACGGAGCCGGGCGGCGGAGCGTCACCGCATCCGCCGCCCGGCATCGGCGAGAGCCCGGGAGATCAGTTGAGCGCAGTCGGGACGGAAAGGCCGGTTGGGGCCGTGCTGGAAACAGCGAAGTCGGCGGATGTGAAGAAGCCGGAGCAGCAGAGTAGCGCCGCCGAGGCGCAACCGGACCAGGACGGGAAACCCCCCGAGAAAGCAACCGGCCCAGAACACCTGACCGCCCCGTATAGAGCGGGAGTCTTTGCCGGTGCGGTCCTGTGCGTGGCGACGGCCCTGATCCATGTCCTCCTGGTCTTTCTCCACGTGGCGCCCCCGAACGCCGTGTCACAGCAGTACAGCCGGCAGGTCAACGCCTGGATCTTTCCCCTGTTCGAGCAGAACTGGCGCCTGTTCGCCCCCGATCCGGAGTCGGTCAACCGGCAGATCTCGGCGAGGACCGTACGGACCGGCCCGGACGGCACCGCGCACGTGAGCGACTGGTTGGATCTGTCCGGCCCGGATGGTGCCGCGGTCGAGCACAACGCCTTCCCCAGTCACACGACGCAGAACCTGCTCCGGCGGGCTTGGAGCTCGTACCTCGAAACGCACGGCGGCGACGACCAGCCGCGTACCGAACGGGCTCTGATGATGCAGAAGTACCTGAGCAACATCGCGGCGGATCGTGTGGCCGCCCGACGCGGTGGCCCCTTCGACTCCATCCAGTTGCGGGTGATCACCCGGCCCATCGACCCGCCTGCCCCAGTGGGGGGACCCCGTCGGACCCCATCCGCGGCCACGCCTGCCGACACCCGGTACCTGCCCGTGTGGAAGGTGGCTGCGCATGAGCACTGAGCAGACGACCTCAGCGCAGCGCGCCTTCTACGCCGTCCTGACCGAGACGCCGGTGTCCCTATACGCCGCCGCCGTGCTGCGCATCGGGTATGGATTTCTCTACCTCGTCTTCCTGCTGCGCGAGTTCCCGTACCGGGAAGAGATCTGGGGGCCCGGTTCGCCGTGGACCCCCGAGCTCGCGAGGCAGTTGTTCGACCAGACCGGCTGGCTCAGCATCCTCACCCTCTCCGACAGCCGCGTGTACTTCGAGATGTGTTACGCGGCGGCTCTGGTCACATCGGCACTGTTCATGCTCGGCTGGCGGACCAGAGCGGTCTCCTTGCTGTTCGCGGTCGTGGTCGCGTCGTTCCATTCCAGGGCGGTTTTCATGACGGACGGAGGGGACAACGTCACCCTCCTCATGGCGATGTACCTCGTGTTCACCGCGTGCGGCCGCCGCTGGTCCCTCGACGCGCGCGCGGCGGGGCCCCGAGCGCCGGCGGTCCTGCCGGCCGGTCGGCGAACGCGGCACCTCGCCCACGCCCGCCGGACTCTGACCACAGTGCTGCACAACTGCGGCATGTTCGTCATCGCCGCTCAAGTCTGCTTCCTCTACGGATCCGCAGGGCTCTACAAGGTGCAGGGCGGTTCCTGGGGGAACGGGACAGCCCTCCACTACGTCCTGAACCTTGATCTGTTCCGGCCCTGGCCGGCCTTGTCCCTCATGGCCGACGCACACCCGCTACCGATGGCCGTCGCCGGCTACCTGACGGTGCTGGTGCAGGTGGCATTCCCGTTCGTCCTGTTCGGCAGACTGAAGTACCCCGTCCTGACCATGCTGCTCGGCATGCATCTGGGCATCGCCGTGCTCATGGGCCTGCCGTTGTTCTCCGGCGCGATGATCATCGCGGATGCCGTCTTCCTGCCGGACCGCTTCTACCAGTCACTGGGGCGGTGGTGGCGGCGCCTCGCCCGGCGGACAGAGGCCGCTGCGTCCCCGGGAGGGGCGCACGAAAGGCCCGCACTCGTGCCGCAGCGGCAGGCGGCCACGGCCCTGCCGCGCGAACGCGCCGTCGTCGCACACGAGCAAGGGCAGGCCTAGATCACGGATAAGGCGCAGGCCATCTTGCCTGAGTCTCCTCCGAGGACCGGGTGAGCGAAATCGAAGCCTGCGCCGCAAGTTTGGGAGCTCCGTGATGCGATATGCGAATATCCGACAAGGTTCGCGGCCCAAGTGCGACGGTTCGAGGCCCTGCTCCCGCATCTGAACGAGCGTCAGTGGAGGCCTGCGCTGGCTGCCGAGGGCCGACTGCTCGGCCACGGAGGCGTTCGCCTGGTCGCGCGGACGGCCGGGGTCAGCGAGACGACCGTCCGCAAGGGTGTGTAGCCGCTGCCCGAGGGACGCGTCCGGCGCTTCGGTGGGGGCGGATGCGGGCCGAGGCCGTTGACCAGCAGCTGGTTCCGGCGCTGATGGCGCTGGTCGAACCGGACGAGCGTGGTGATCCGATGTCGCCGCAGCGCTGGACGACGAAGTCGCTGCGCCACTTGGGTGGCGCGGCGACCTGGGACGACGGAAAGCGGCGGAGGTCGGCGGCAAGGGCGGTGCGGGCGGAGGCTGCCTGTGCACGCCGTTGGGGACAAGAACGGCTGGGGCTTCGACCTCACCAACGTAGGCGTGGTCAGCGGCATGGCCGGCGATGCCCACAAACCGACCGCCGGGAGCGCAGGCAAGCGCGGTACCTCCTCCAGCCTCCCTGCTGGCATCCCTGCGCACGTGGGCCAGGGAGGAGCGGGCGGCTCCGGAGGGGAAGGCAACACCTGCGGCATGAACGGCGGCACGGGATACGTCGTCATCACTTGGGAGACAACCCAACCCAGCTGCAGGCGCCGGAGGTTGTCCACGCACTGTCAGATGGCCACTCCCCGACGCTGGCGTGCGCCCGCGCGACTGCTTTTGGGGATGTGTGCGTGGTTCACTCATTTGCGGCAGGGCTGGGGCGGGGGAGAGGGCAGGCTGGCGCCTTATGAGTGGGATGGGGGTGTACAGCGGGGACGACGAGGTGTGGGCGGATCCGGTGCCGGGGCGGGTGTACGTGGATCTCCTCGGTGGTCCCCTGGACGGTCTGGTCCTCGACGTGACCGGCTGGAGTGACGAGGAGCGGGTCGAGGGCGCGCTCCTGGCCACGGGTCGGGGGGTTTTACGGTCCGGGTGGGCGGGCGCTGTACGGCCCTGCCGAGGCCGATCCGGGCGGGGCGTTTCGCTGGGACGGCGACACCCCCTGACCAGCAGCGCTGACAGGCCGACGGCCTGAGTGCGCTCGGCTCAGGAGCGATCTATGCGGCGGTATCTGTCCCATGGCCGCGAATTCCCTGGTGCCCGCCGGCGTGGGGGAGGGCGCCCCCGGGAGGTCACCGAGGGCGTGTTTTCCGTGCCTGTGCGCGGTGTTTCACTGCGTGAGCAGCTGTTCGCGCAGGTGGAACAGGGCGCTGGTGTCCGCGACGGTGGCCAGCTGGGGCAGCAGGATCCGGATGGCCGCGTCGTCGCCATCACGGACCGCTGCCACGATGCGCTCGATCGACTCCACGGCACGGGGGTCCATCCGGTGCGGCCTGGTGGGGAAGGCCAGGTGGACGGGGTCTGGCCTCACTCCTGTTCACCCGCCGGGATACGGTCGGCCACGTAGTGGGGGCAGGCCAGTCGGTGCCGTGTGCCAGTGAGGCGGTTCCCGGCCGCGGCGATGGTGCGGGCTTGGCCGTCGGAGGGTCCCGCCGTGCAGTGCCGGCACAGCAGGATCCGGATTTCGGGTAGCGCAGTTGCATAGGCGAGGGCCGGTTCGGGCCGGCGGTCGGTCAGGGCGTGCTGGTATGCGGGGGTGCCCGGGAATTGAGTGCCCGTGGTCCGGTGGGGGCCGCAGTTCATGCGCTCACCCTCCCCCGTCCGCCAGGCAGCTATTCCCGCCGCTCTGCGGGGGCAGGTGCACCGTGCCCTGGTCCCGGAGGCGAGGCGTGCACTACGCCATGTCCCAGGCAGGTGCTGGGCGGCCCGTGGGCAGGGGGTGAGGAGCTGTTCGGCCGCCGGGTCTACGCACGGATTGGGTTTACCTGCGGACGACGAACCCCATCGAATCGACATGATCAACCGTGAAGCTCCGGACCCGGGCCACTTGCGGTGGGGCAGCTCGGCCGCCGCCCTGGCGATGGTCTTCAAGCTCGTGGAGTCCGCCCAGGAATGCTGGCGGGCTGTCACCGGCGCTCCCCTCGGCACCCTCGTCCGCGACGGCGCCGTATTCGACATTGGTGAGCTCGTCGAACGTCCCCAGGATCACGCAGTGTGATCCACCTCAACCGAACCGCAAGTCTTGAGAATTGCTCAATCGTTCCTGCGGTGAATGTCTGCGGCTGTCCGGGTGAGCGCAGTTCGCTAAGTTTGTGGTGCAGGTGAGGGGGCCGGTAGAAGACGGGGGTCGTTCCGTCGTCCTGAGGGGTGTTCGTGATGAGCCGAGGCTTGATCGTTGTGGATGTGCAGAAGGACTTCTGCGAAGGAGGCAGTGTTCCCGTCGCGGGAGGCGCCAAGATCGCCACCGCGATCGCCGAGCTGGTGGAACACGGCGCGGGGGGTGACTACCAGTACGTCGTGGCCACCCGCGACCACCACATCGATCCGGGCGGGCACTTCTCCGCGGACCCGGACTTCAAGGAGAGCTTCCCCGTCCACTGCGTCGCCGGAGACGAAGGCGGAGAATTCCACCCGAACTTCGCCCCCGCCGCCTCCGGCGGCAAGGTTCACGCGGTCTTCTTCAAGGGCGCCCACAGTGCGTCCAAGAGCGGCTTCGAAGGCGCGGACGCCGAGGGCACCTCCCTCGCAGACTGGCTGCGCGCACGCGGGGTACGGGACGTCGACGTGGTGGGCATCGCAACCGACCACTGCGTGCGTGCCACCGCCCTGGACGCTGCCGCGGAAGGATTCGGAACCCGCGTACGCCTGGACTACACGGTCGGAGTCGCCCCCGAAACCGTCGCCTCCACTCTGGACGACTTCCGGCAGGCAGGCATCGAGGTGTCCGGCAAAGCGCCAGCGCCGAGGTAACCCAGCGAGCAGGACCGCGCCTCCACTCGGTGGCGGTCCACACTCGCAGAACCCTCCGTCCCCATCGCGCCGCATGTCTACTCGTGCAGTAGGTGCGAGAGCGGCAGCGGATCGGAAAGAGGAACCGAGGGTGACGCTGCGCTCACCGTCCAGGCTGGATTCAGCGTAACCCCCACCCCCGCCCGGCCGTGCAGGGCCGTCACCGCCCGGTTCAGCCGACTTCGGCGAGGACGTGGCCCGGTGCCTGGGTGCCTGCGTCGGCGGTCCTTTCGCCGGTTGGGTCCCAGGCGCCGGCGGAGCCGCAGCCCACGCCGTCCTCGCTGGTGCCGAGGGCGTTGGCGAGCACCACGTGGAGACCGAACTTGCGGGCAAGCACCGGGTAGACCTTCTCGAATGAGTCGTTGTCGGCGGAGAGCACCGAGCTCGCCAGGTAGACCGTGCAGCCGTCGGCGGCGGCCCGCTCGGCGAGTTCTGGGAAGCGGTTGTCGTAACACGTGGCCAGTGCGAACCGAGTGCCGTCCAGCTCGAAGCGGCCGTCCCGGCTGCCCGCGGCGAAGACCTCCTGCTCGATGCCGTAGAGGTGTTGCTTGTCGTACCGGGTGAGGAGTCGGCCGTCCGGAGCGATGACGAGCGAGGTAATCGTGGTCCGGCCCTGTGCCGTGTACATGGGAGCGTTGACGACGGCCGCTGCCGAGACGGCGCGGCACGCTTCCCGTACGGGTTCGAGGCGGGCGTCGTTCTCGGTGAGGACGAGGCCGGGCGTTGCCCGGATCAGCGTCGGCTCGTAGCCGGTCACGGCGAGCTCGGCGAAGACGACCAAGCGGGCGCCGTCGGCCCCGGATGCCCGGATCAGCCCGGCGATGGTACGGACGTTGGCGTAGATGTCCCCGGCGACCGGGGCGAACTGGCTGGCTGCGACGATCATGCTTCCCATCATGGCCCCCGATCGGGCCGCGGGAACGGGGAGGGCTCTTCAGGTCGCTCGGGATGGTCGGGGCTCGGGGCTCGGGGCTCGGGGCTCGGAGACGACGAACTCTGTGCCGTTCCAGTGGACGATCAGTCCGCCCTTGCGATGGCGGGGGGAGTCCGAAGACCCGCGGGGGAGCCAGACCTTCGGCCGAGCCTTTCGAAGTCGGCTCTTCACATGCCGCGGGTCGATCGCTGCGGCCAGGCCGGCGTGAGCCCAAGCGGTGCCTCAAGTAGCTGCTCGTGCCTGCCCGCGTGGCGGCCGGTGGGCCGGCCTGTGTAAGGCCGCTTTCGTGAGTCGAAAGGGAGATAGGCGTCGAAGACCGGTAAAAATGGGGCACTGATCGGTCCCTGCCTCCGGCCTGCCCCGGGCACTGGAGGGGCTCTGGAAGGTGAGGTGGCCGCGGTGGTGGAGTCATCCGATGCCCAAGATGATGCGGACTCTGTCGAGGCCGGAGGCTACCGGCAGGAATTGAAGCGGACGCTCGGTTCCTTCCAGGTGTTCGCGATCTCGTTCGCGTTCATCTCGGTGGCGGTCGGCATCTTCGCGACCTTCGATGAAGTCCTGCAGACTGCCGGGCCGGTCGGGATCTGGCTGTGGGTCGTCGCGGCGGTGGGACAGACCCTGGTGGCGTTGGTGGTCGCGCAGTTCGCGGCCCGTATCCCGCTCAGCGGTTCCTCCTACCAGTGGGCCTCGCGGCTGGCCAGCCCGAAAGTCGGCTGGTGGTTCGGGTGGCTGACCTTCTGCTACCTGGCGATCGGCGTGGTGGCGGTCGACAACGCGCTTGCGAGCCAGGCGTTCATGCCGCTCGCCGGCATCCGGCCGGACGAGGACACCGCACGTCTGATCACACTCGTGGTACTCCTCGTCCAGACCGTGCTGGCCGTGGTCTCCACGCGAATCGTCAGCCTGATCAATACGGTCGCGGTGGGGCTCGAGCTGGCGCTCGTTGTGGTCGTGGCGGTCGCGCTCGTCATCGCCGTGGCGGTCAGGGGCGACGGCGCGGTCGGCAACCTCACCTCGCGCGGTGTCCTCGAGCACGCTCCCGGCTACTTCGCGGTAGGCGGCGGTCTGATGCTCGCGATGATCATGGGGCTCGCGACCCTTGTCGGCTTCGACTCGGCGGCGAACCTGGCCGAGGAGGCGAAGGACCCGTTCCGCACCGTCCCGCGCGCGATCGTGGGATCGGTCGTGGCGGCCGGCGTCCTGGGCATGCTGTTTCTGATCACGCTTACCGTCGCCATCGACGACATCCCCCGCATCAGCGCCAACGGCTCACCGGTCGCGGCGATCATGCGCGACCAACTCGGTCCGGTGATGGAAAGGACGCTGCTGGTCGCGATCACCATCGCGTTCTTCGGCGCCGGGATCGTCGTCATGGTCGCGTGCTCGCGGCTCGTCTTCGCGATGTCGCGCGACGGACGCTTTCCCGCCCACCGGCTGATGCGACGGGTGAACCCCCGCACCAGGACGCCGATTCCCGCGACAGTGCTGGTCTTCGCCCTGGGTATCGTGCTGATGGTCGTGCTGCCAGGCGCCGCGCTGCTGGAGCTGGTCACGGCCTCGACCATCCTCCCCGCGGTCACGTACGGCTCGACCACCGTGCTCTACCTGACGGTGCGCGGACGCTTGAGCCGCAAAAAGGGCGCCTTCGACCTTGGACGCTTCGAACTGCCGGTCGCCATCTGCGCGCTGGTGTGGACGCTCATCGCGTTGTTCGTTCTGGTGACCCCGAAAGAGGCCTTCGTGTCCGTGGTGATCGTGCTGGGTCTCCTCCTCGTGGGCGGCCTGTTCTTCCTCGCCATGCTGCAGTTCGATCGCCAAGCCATGGAGACCGAGCCGGGCGAGGTCGACTCTTTCACCGGCTGACCACAAAGCGTCCCCTCGGCGCCGAAGGGCACCCCCGGCTAGACGTCGAAGGTGCAGTCGATAAATCGAACATACGTTGGATACCTCTCCCGGACCTGACGGCCCTGTCGTGCGTTCTGCGCTGGCGGACCGAGGCCGAGAGCGAGCCCATTCGTGCGGTTGCCGACATCGTTCGCGAACTCGGCACGCTCCCCTTCTGGGGCGTTTCAGGCGTTCTGTCGTCCAGGCCGTGCTGCTGAACGGGACCGCAACCGGCGCCCTTGTCCTCAACCTAAGTCGCGGTCCTACGGTCTCCTTATGGCCGGCACAGCGTGCGGACTTCGCACCGACGCACGAAGAGGGTGAATCTCATGACGAACCAGCAGATGACCGATGCCGAGCTCGCCGGACAGCCCGCGGCGTACAGGACCGGTGTCGCCTATGAGGCACTCATGATGCGGACTACGTCACCACGGTGAAGGTGCTTCAGCGGCTGATCCGCAATGCGGGCGGGAGCGTCGCTTGACCTGGACGTCGCCTCCTGGTCCCCGTCTCGAACGGACGTGCCAGACTGGGTGGGTGCTTGCTCCGACCAGCCGGGATGAACGACGTGGGGTGCCGGCCGGAGTGGTCGCCGCCCCGGCGCGCCTGCGCGCGCACGCCACAGCACCCCTGCGCGGCGTGGCGCTGGCGGCGCTGGGCGCAGTGGGGTTGCTGGCCGTGCTGCCCGCCGTGGCCGTGACGGCCTTCGGCACGATCGGCGTGCTGGATGCGGTACGGAGGCTGCCGCGCTTTCGGCGCGAGTTGGCCGGGCGGGTGGTCGGACGCGCACCCTGGCCGGCCGTCTGCAACTGCTGGGCGCAGCACTGCTGTTGTCGGCGCTCGCGCTGGTCGGCTCGTTGCTGGCCGCCGTGCAGGTGGTGGCGCTCGTGGTCAGCTTGTGCACCGGCCTGGTGGCGGTCTTCCCGAAGGCCGTGCGATTCGGCCGCCGCTTCGTCGCGCTGGGCCGACGGCTGGCAGCGGACCTGGGCGTGGAGATCCCGGTGCCCTATCTGGACGCGCCGAAGCCGGTCGAGCGGGGCGCGTGCTGTGCCGGTCACACCAAGACCCTAGAACCTCAACTGTGGTTGAGGGCAAGGGGGCCGGCACGAGGCGACCGCAGCCCCCAGCATGCATTGCCTGCGTCGAGGGCCGTGCCCGTCGCTGTATGTAAGCGGCGCTCTTCCAGCTGTGTCGGCCCGGGGGCGGTCGCTGCGCCGTTGCAACTGGACGGCCAGGAGCTCCTGCAGCGCCCCTACAAGGAACGGCGCGTCCTGCTGGAGGCTCTGTTCACCGACCATGCCCTGAGGGGCCCGTGGACGCTGTGTCCGATGACGACGGACCTGGCCAAGGCGCGTGAGTGGCTGGAGTCCTGGACAGACGTCTCCGGGGTCGAAGGCTTGGTCATCAAGCCCCTGACCAGTCGCCATCTCACTGGATACAGAAGATGGACCAACGGTCCGCCGCAGGGACACCACCGAAGCGACCGTCGGCGCTATCACGGGCACGCTGACCCGCCCCGGGCTCCTGGTCCTCGGCCGCTACGACGCGGCGGCCCGGTTGCGCGTGGTGGGTCGGACGGTCCCGCTGCGCCCGGAGGTGTCCCGACAGGTGGGCGAGCATCTCGCCGCGGCCGGCCCCGGACACCCGCTCGAGGGGGTGCGGTTCAGGGCGGCGTGGGGGAGTGGTGACGTCCTGGACGTGGTGTTGGTCCGCCCGGATCTGGTGGCGGAGGTCAGCGCGGATCGGGCCGTCGAACGGGGCGTTTTCCGGCACCGGCTCCGCTTCAAGCGGGTGCGCATCGACGTGCGCGCGGGGGACGTGCCGCGGTTCGGGGAGGGCAACGCCGCGGCTGCGGGCCAAGCACCCCACCGAGGCCGCGCGGGAAGCACACGGGGAGCGCCTTGGGGCGACCTCACGGCACTGTGACATTCCTTGGGCGTGATCGTTTCCCAGCGCATGAAGTCCATGCCGCGCATCATCACTGTCGCCCTTTTGGCCGCCGTTCCGTTTGCCGTCGCCATTCCCGCTCAAGCTGCCGAGCCTGCCCCGCAGGCGGCTGTCGACGTCGCTCCCGAAGCAGCCGTAGCCGGGGCGGTTGGACAGGCCAAGCCCAATGTCCCGTTCGGGGCCGCCAAATTCTCCCAGGAGCGCGCAGGGGAGGCATTCGCCAAGGCGCAGGGCAAGAAGGAGGCAGTAGTCAATTCCTGAGGCGGCCGTGGGGCTGTGTGACGCGTGTTGCAGGGACGGCCATGGGCAGTCCTTGGGGCAGAGCTGAGAACGTGCGGTCCGACGCCTGAGAGATCCCTCTGACGAACCTCGGCGCGGGCTGCCGCCACCCGGGATGCTGTTGGCGAGTTGCCTATCCGCGGGCCGCCGGCGCCTCCCCTCCGGGAGGGCCGTGCGGCCAGGGGTTCATCCTCATGGGTGAGGTGCAGGAAGGGTGGAGGATTTCGCCCGCGGCGGGAGGCCATGATCAAGTGCCGGAGCCTGCTACGTCTGGGCTGCGGCCGGGGTGTCAAGATCGCTCCGTGGCACCGGATGGAGGAGCGGGATCGATGGCAACAGGCACTGTGAAGTGGTTCAACGCCGACAAGGGGTACGGCTTCATCAGCCAGGACGATGGCGGCGCAGATGTGTTCGTGCACTTCGCAGCCATCCAGACCAACGGATACAGGAGCCTGGAAGAGAACCAGCGGGTGGAGTTCGAGGTCACCCAGGGCCAGAAGGGTCCGCAGGCGGAGATGGTCCGCCCCCTGTAGCCCCTCTTCGTTCTGCCTGCGCTCTGTTCCACGCGATGGCCAGTGGAACAGAGCGCAGTCCCGGCTTCGCCAACAGCATCCCATCCGGTGGCGGCCCGCGCTTCCTGTGTAGTGCCGTTTACCCGGTGAACCGGGTCTCCCGGGCGGGTGAACTGATCCCGATCACCTCGCGAGTGGCCAGGTCGATGACGGTCGCCAGATACCACCAGCCGGCGAGCGTCGGCAGGTAGGTGATGTCCGAGACCAGCTTCG
>NZ_JBEXOV010000111.1:0-21325 GCF_040611715.1 Streptomyces sp. NPDC006544
CATTCGTCAGTTCATGCCGACGCACCATGACGGCTTCCTGCCCAGAACAGCGGTAGATCCACCATGCCAGGCAAGAGCCATCAGACACTGCCTAGGCGCGCGGGACGCGCACCACGCCCTCCTGGATGACCGTCACGGCCAGCCGGCCGTCCTGGGTCCAGATCCGGGCCTGGCCCAGCCCCCGGCCGGCGGCCGCCGAGGGCGACTCCTGGTCGTACAGCAGCCACTCGTCCGCGCGGAACGGCCGGTGGAACCACATCGCGTGGTCCAGCGAGGCGCCGACCACGTCGCCGACCGCCCAGCCGCCGCGCCCGTGGGCCAGCAGGACCGAGTCGAGCAGGGTCATGTCCGAGACGTACGTGGCCAGGCAGGTGTGCAGCAGCGGATCGGCGCTGTCCAGCTTGCCGGCGGTTCGGAACCACACCTGCGAGCGCGGTTCGACCGGTTCGCCGACGCTGCCCCAGGGCGGAACCGTCGCGTAGCGCAGGTCCACCGCGCCGCGGGCCTCGATCAGCCGTTCCACGGTGCCCGGGTCGCGGAAGACCTCGCGGTAGAGGGGGAGCGATTCGGCGGCCGTCGGCAGGGTCTCGGGATCGGGCGCGTCGGGCATCGCGGCCTGGTGGTCGAGGCCTTCCTCGTCCGTCTGGAAGGAGGCGGAGAGGTGGAAGATCGGCTGTCCGTGCTGGACGGCGACGACCCGGCGGGTGGTGAAGGAGCGCCCGTCACGGATCCGGTCCACCGAGTACACGATGGGCGCGCCGGGGTCGCCGGCGCGCAGGAAGTACGAGTGCAGCGAGTGCGCCGTCCGGTCCTCGGGCACGGTACGCCCGGCGGCGACCAGGGCCTGGGCGGCGACCTGGCCGCCGAAGACCCGCGGTACCAGCGCCGAACGGCTGGTACCGCGGAAGATGTTCTCCTCGATCTGCTCGAGGTCGAGCAGATCGAGGAGCGTCGTCAGTGCCTCGTTCATGGGGTGAAGGCGCTGTTCCTTCTTCTGTCCTCTGTCCGGCCTTACAGGCCCATCGACTTGGCGATGATGGACTTCATGACCTCGCTGGTGCCGCCGTAGATGCGGTTCACGCGGTTGTCGGCGTACAGGCGGGCGATCGG
Organism: Streptomyces sp. NPDC006544; assembly: GCF_040611715.1. NCBI lineage: Bacteria > Bacillati > Actinomycetota > Actinomycetes > Kitasatosporales > Streptomycetaceae > Streptomyces > Streptomyces sp. NPDC006544. Next base: position 1,111 of record NZ_JBEXOV010000111.1, read on the forward strand.
GTACTCGTTCATGTAGCCGTAGCCGCCGTGCAGCTGGAGGCACTTGTCGATGACGCGGTGCGCGACCTCGGTGCAGAACAGCTTCGCGGACGCGGCCTCGGCCGCCGTCAGCTCGCCGGCGTCCAGGGCCTCCAGGGCGCGGTCGGCGACGGCCTCGGCGGCGTCCACCTCGGCCTGGCAGGCGGCCAGTTCGAACTTGGTGTTCTGGAAGTGCGCGACCGGCTTGCCGAAGACGGTGCGCTCCGTCACGTACTGCTGGGCGAAGCGGATGGCGGCCTTGGACTGCGCGTAGGCGCCGAAGGCGATGCCCCAGCGCTCGGACGGCAGGTTGGCGCCGAGGTAGTAGAAGCCCTTGTTCTCCTCGCCCAGCAGGTCCTCGACCGGGACCTTGACGTCGACGAACGCCAGCTCGGCGGTGTCGGAGGTGCGCAGGCCCAGCTTGTCGAGCTTGCGGCCGATCGAGTAGCCCTCGGACTTGGTGTCCACGGCGAAGAGGGAGATGCCGAAGCGGCGGTCGTCCGCGCTGGGGGCGGAGGTGCGGGCGCAGACGATCACGCGGTCGGCGTGCACGCCGCCCGTGATGAAGGTCTTGGAGCCGTTGAGGACGTAGTGCGTGCCGTCCTCGGAGAGCTTGGCGGTGGTCTTCATGCCCGCGACGTCGGACCCGGTGCCCGGCTCGGTCATCGCCAGGGCCCACATCTCCTCGCCGGAGACGAACTTCGGCAGGAAGCGCTTCTTCTGCTCGACGTCGGCCAGCATCTTGAGGTACGGGAGGGCGAGCAGTACGTGCACGCCGGAGCCGCCGAAGTTGACGCCCGCGCGGGAGGTCTCCTCGTAGAGGACGGCCTCGAACTTGTGCGTGTCCAGGCCCGCGCCGCCGAACTCCTCGGGGACGTTGATCCCGAAGATGCCCAGCTCGCCGAGCTTGTAGTAGAACTCGCGCGGGGCCTGGCCGGCCGCGAACCACTCGTCGTACACGGGGACGACCTCGGCCTCGATGAAGGCGCGGATGGTCTCGCGGAACGCCTCGTGGTCCTCGTTGAAAACGGTACGGCGCACAGCCGGCTCCCTTCGGGTCGCGGCGGTCCGCCGCCTATGTCTAAGCGCTTGCTCATAGCTAAGTTACCCGGCGGTCACTCGGGCTGTCCAGGGCGGCGGACGTGACCTCGGAGACCTTTCCGCGGGCTCCGCGCGGCCTGCAGCGCGGCTCGAGCCACGGTGAGTGGCCGGATACCCCCTTCTGCGTCACCGGCGTCCCCGGATTGACTCGTCGCTCCGGTTCCACGTCCCCCACGGAAAAAGGGAAGCGCATGTTCAGGAGGCTGTTCTTCAGGAGGCTGTTCTTCAGGAGGGTGTCGGGCTTCGCGGCGGCCCTGGCGGTCACCGCGGTGCTCGGCGCGGGCACGGCCCACGCCGCACCGCAGGAGCCGCGCGCGCAGAAGCGCGTGTACAACGGGATGCAGATCGCCTTCAACGCCGCCTACCCCGACGCCTTCTGCACCATCGGGGCCGTCGGCGACGACGACTACGGGCGGAAGATCGCCATATCGGCCGGGCACTGCGTCAGCGGGCCCGAGTACGCCGACCGCGACCTCCACGAGGACATCATCCCCGTCTACCACCGGCAGGACATCGGCTACGGGCCCATCGGGTACGTCCGCTACTTCAAGGACCCGGAGGGGTCCATGACCGGGCACCTCACCAAGGACTACATGGTCATCGAGCTGGCGGCGAGCGTGACGCCCTCCTCCCAGGGGCCGCACCTGAAGCAGACCGGGAACCTCGAGGTGCCCGGCGGGATCCCCAGCCCGAACGCCCTCAGCCCCGCGCTGAACAGCGAACGGCTGCTCGGGGCGGCCTGGTTCAACAACAACGAGCTGCTCGTCTCCGGCCAGCTGGGCGTCTGGTACGGCCGGATCACCAACAACGACCGGGGCATCTACCAGGCCCACACCCAGCACAAGGCCGGCGACTCGGGCGGGCCCACGATCTGGCACGTGCCGGGGACGGCGTACCCCTCCGAGGCCAACGGATTCAAGGCCGAGGGCCCCTGGGCGGGCATCACCAAGGCGATCATCCTCGGGTTCCCCGCGTACGTGTACACGAGCTCGGCGAACATCCTGGCCGACCTGCGCGCCCGTGACGCCGCGGACCCCGCCGACGTCTTCGGCGCGGGCTTCGAGGTGACCTCCAACCCCTAAGCCGTCCCTTTCGGATCCTGCCGGGCCCGCGCCGTCCGGCGCAGCGCGAACCACAGGTCCATCCGGACGTCGGGGTCGTCCAGGTCGGCGCCCAGCAGCTCGGCGGCCCGGGCGACGCGCTGGCGGACGGTGTTGCGGTGGACGCCGAGCGCGGCGGCGGCGCGGTCCCAGCTGCCGTGGTGGGCCAGCCAGCCGCGCAGGGTGTCCCGGAGGGCGGGGGAGAGGGGCCCGAGCAGGGCCTCGGCGTGGGCGCGGGCCTCGGCCTCGCCGACCAGGCCCACGATCCCGGGGTCCGTGTGCCGGGCCAGCGGGGCGCGGGCCGACTCGGCGCGCTCCAGGGCTCGCGCGGCCTGCGCGTCGGCGCCGGCCAGGCCCTCGGGCCCGGTCGCGGCGCTCACCCCCAGCCGCCAGCCGGGCTGCGCGCCGGGCTCCCGGTCGGTGAGCAGCCGTACGACCGGCCCGCGCGGGTCCAGCAGTACGGTGCCCAGCGCGGCCGCAAGGGCCGGCGGGTCCCCGCCGCCGCGGGCGTGGACGGCGTACCAGGGCCCGGGGTCCAGCGCCTCGCCGGGCTCCCCGTCGAGCAGCAGCCGGGTCAGGGCGGCCGCCTGCGTCCCGCCGGCCGGACGGTCCGCGGTGAGGAGCGTCAGCAGGACCGCCGCCACCGAGGCGACGGTGTGGTCCCCGGGGGCCCGCGACGGAGTGGCCAGCGCGAGGGCCCGGCCTGCGCCGAGGGCGTGGGCGGCGAGGAGGAGGCCGCCGTGGGCGGCGGTGGCGGTGGCCGCCGCGCCGGGCGCCACACGGCGGGCGAGCGCGGCGAGCGCGGCCAGCGCCTCGGGCGGGGGCGGCGGCCCGGCGCAGACCGCCGGACCGGTCGGGGCCGCGGTTCCGGGCGGCGGTCCGGCCGTCGCCGCAGAGGTCCCCGTGTCCGGTGCCGGGCCGGTCGGGAGCAGCCCCGCCCAGCCGCCCAGGGTCGCCGCCAGCCGGCGCAGGACCGCCGCGACCGGGTCGGGGCGGGCGGCGGCGGCCGCCAGGGACTGCTGGGCCTCGTTGACCCGGCGGAGCTCGGCGGTCCGGGCCCGCGCCATCAGCCGCCAGACGCTCCGGCCGACCGCCGTGAACGGGGTTCCGGGCGGCACCTCGAGGAGGGGCAGCCCGTACCGGTCGCAGGCGTCGACGAGGGACGGCGGCACGGTCGCGTGCACCGGGGTCACGCCGAACCCGACGGCGGCGGCCCCGGCCCGGACGAGCCGGGCCACGTACGGCCCGGCGTCGGTCACGCCGCCGCCCGGACCATCGGTGAGGCCTTCGTGCGGACCGCCGTCCGGGCCGCTGTCCGGCGCCCCCCGCGGCTCCGCCCCCGCGAGGCCCGCGCCGGCCGTCAGAAGCAGCTCCCCGCCCAGCAGGTAAGGCGACGGATCCGCCATCTCGGAGGCGTGCACGCCGTGCACCTCGCCCCCGGCGGGTCCGGCCAGCTGCCGCAGCCCCAGCTCGTGGTCGGCGAGCAGCAGACCGAGCGCCACGGGCGGAGTGGGAGGGGCCTCCATGGATACTCCGTACACATCGAGGGGTCCGAGTAGATAAAACGTACACTTCGCGCCCCCTGGCCGTCGGCTTACGCTCGAAGCACCGCTTCGCACGAACCGCAGGACCCAGGACCACAGAAGGGCACCCCCTCATGAGCACGCAGCCGCGCGGACCCGTCGACTCCTCCCGCATCCCGCGCTACGCGGGCCCGGCGACCTTCGCCCGGCTGCCGCGCCTCGACGAGGTCGGATCCGCCGACGTCGCCGTCGTCGGCGTGCCCTTCGACTCCGGTGTCTCCTACCGCCCCGGCGCCCGCTTCGGCGGCAACGCCATCCGCGAGGCCTCGCGCCTGCTGCGCCCCTACAACCCGGCGCAGGACGCGTCCCCCTTCGCGCTCGCCCAGGTGGCGGACGCCGGCGACATCGCCGTGAACCCCTTCAACATCAACGAGGCCGTCGACCAGGTCGAGGCCGCCGCCGACGACCTGCTCTCCTCCGGTTCCCGCCTGATGACCCTGGGCGGCGACCACACCATCGCGCTCCCGCTGCTCCGCTCCGTCGCCAAGAAGCACGGCCCGGTGGCCCTGCTGCACTTCGACGCGCACCTGGACACCTGGGACACGTACTTCGGCGCCGAGTACACGCACGGCACGCCGTTCCGCCGCGCCGTCGAGGAGGGCATCCTCGACACCGAGGCGCTGTCCCACGTCGGCACGCGCGGCCCGCTGTACGGCAAGCAGGACCTGGACGACGACGCCAAGATGGGCTTCGGCATCGTCACCTCCGCCGACGTCTACCGCCGTGGCGCCGACGAGGTCGCGGACCAGCTGCGCCAGCGCATCGGCGACCGTCCGCTGTACATCTCGATCGACATCGACGTGCTGGACCCGGCGCACGCCCCCGGCACGGGCACGCCGGAGGCCGGCGGCATGACCTCCCGCGAGCTGCTGGAGATCATCCGCGGGCTGTCCTCCTGCAATCTCGTTTCCGCCGACGTCGTCGAGGTCGCCCCGGCGTACGATCACGCCGAGATCACCTCGGTCGCGGCCTCGCACACCGCGTACGAGCTCACCACGATCATGAGCCGCCAGATCTCTGCCGCCCGGCAGGGTCGGTAGGCACAGTGCTCGCTGCGGCGAGGGCGAACCCGAAGGGCGAGTAAGCGCACGTGACGCACGACCACGACCTGGTACTCCGTCCCACCGATGCCGAGAGGGCGGCGGCGCTCGCGCCGCCGCCGGGGCGGACCGGCGGGGACCTGGTCGTGGAGACGCTGCGCTCGCTCGGCGCGACCACCCTCTTCGGGCTGCCGGGACAGCACGCGCTGGGCCTCTTCGACGCGGTCGGCCGCTCCGACCTGCGGCTGATCGGGCTGCGTACGGAGAACAACGCGGGCTTCGCGGCCGACGCCTACGGCCGGATGACGGGCGAGGCGGTGCCGCTGCTGCTCTCCACCGGTCCGGGCGCGCTGATGGCGCTCCCCGCGCTCGCCGAGGCCGCCGCGGCCTCCGCCCCCGTCCTGGCGATCTCCTCGCAGGTCCCGACGCCGGGGCTGGGCGGTGGCCGGCGCGGCCACCTGCACGAACTGCGGGACCAGGCGGCCTCCTTCCGTGACGTCGTCAAGTCCGTGCACGTCGCGCGCACCCCCTCCCAGATCCCCTCCGTGATCGCCGAGGCCTGGGAATCGGCGCTGACGGCCCCGCACGGGCCGGTGTGGGTCGAGATCCCGGAGGACGTCCTGCGCGCGGAGACCGTCGTACCGCAGGTCACGGGCGTGGACGCGACCCCGCACGCACCGGCCCCGCGCCCGGAGCTCACCGCCCTGGCCGCGCACTGGCTGGAGAACGCCGAGCGCCCGGTGATCATCGCGGGCGGCGGCGTCGTCCGCTCGGACGCGGCGGGCAAGCTGAAGCAGCTGGCGGAACGCCTGAACGCCCCCGTGGTCACCACCTTCGGCGGCAAGGGCGCCTTCCCCTGGACCCACCCGCTCTCCCTCCAGTCCTGGCTGGAGGACCGCCACATGACGGACTTCCTGGAGGACGCGGACGTCCTGCTGGTCGTCGGCTCGGGCCTCGGGGAACTCTCCTCGAACTACCACACGTTCTTCCCCGGCGGCCGGATCGTCCAGATCGAGGCGGACCTCGGCAAGCTCGAGTCCAACCACGCCGGCCTCGGCATCCACGCGGACGCCCGCCTCGCCCTGCAGGCGCTCCTCGAAACCGTCGCCGAGCGCGAGGACCCGCGGGCCCCCGAGCGGGTCAGCCTGCTCCTCTCCTCCATCGCGGCCCGCCTGTCCACCCAGGACGTGGCCCTGGAGCAGCACCTGCTGACCTCGATCCGCGCCGCCCTCCCGCCGCGCTCCCCGTCCTTCTGGGACATGACGATCCTGTCCTACTGGGCCTGGTCCGCCTTCGACGCCCGGCACCCCAACACCATGCACTCGGCGCAGGGCGCGGGCGGCCTCGGCTACGCCTTCCCCGCGGCCCTCGGCGCCTGCCTCGCCGAACCGGGCACTCCGGTGCTGGCCGTCTCGGGCGACGGCGGCGCGATGTACTCGATCGCGGAGCTGGCCACGGCCCGCCAGCACGACCTGGACGTGACCTGGCTGATCGTCGACGACGGCGGCTACGGCATCCTGCGCGCGTACGGCAGCGAGACGGGCACGACCCTGCCCGGCCCCGACTTCGTGTCCCTGGCAGCCGCCTTCGACGTCCCGGCCACCGCCACCACCCCCGAATCCCTCCGCGAGGACCTGGCCGAGGCCCTCAAGACGCCGGGCCCCTCGGTGGTGGTACTTCCGGCCACCTTGAAGATGTTCGCCCCGACGCATGTCTGAAGGACGTCCCGAGGCTGGCTAGGGTGGCGGTGATCACGGCGGGACGAAGGACGAGGGGGAGCGGTGTCGTTCGAGGACGAGTGGAGCCGGCACAAGCAGACGGCGGGAGCCGGTGACCCGTCGCCGCAGATGAGCCTGGACCACGCCCCCGCCGACGGTGGCGTCCCCGCCGCACCCGGCAGCGGGTACGGCGTCCTGGCCACTGCCCCGCCCGAGAAGACGAAGGCCGCCAACACCATCGAGAACGTCCTGCAGCCCGGCACGACCAAGGCCGCGGACGCCGCCGACGAGCCGACCCGCGGCGCCGTCAAGGCCTTCACCGGCTGGGAGACGGCGACCGGCCTGACCAAGGCCCACACGCAATGGGACGACCAGGTGAAGCGCCTGATGGGACGCCTGAACTCGGAGAAGACGTCCCTGCGCGGCGCCTCGAACCTGTTCACCGGGAACGACCAGCTGACCGGCCAGGGCTTCCTGCCGGTGCAGTCCAAGGTCGCGGGACTGTAGGGGGAGACGTGCCGAACTACTCCGAGATCCTGCAGACGGACCTCTCCGCGCTCACCACGGCCGCCGACGGCTGGAAGGCCATGGCGACGCAGTTCAAGACCCTGGAGGGGGTCTACAAGGACGAGGTCCAGAGCGTCTCCGCGGGCGATGCCTGGCTGGGAACCAGCCAGCAGACCGCATCCTCCAACTCCGCCATCACGCGGCGCGAGTTCGCGTCCGCGCAGACGGAGGCCCTGGCCATGGAGTCCCTGCTCCGTGACGCGCACGCCCGTTTCACGGACCTCAAGGGACGGCTGGTTTCGGCCGTATCGGACGCCCGGGCCGCCGGTATGAAGGTCTCGGACAGCGGCGTCGCGAGCTACGACTACTCCAAGGCCGACGCCGCCACCGCCAACGCGGTGCGCCACGACCCCGACCTCCCGGAGGTCGAGCGGTCCTGGACGAGCCGGATCGCGGACGCCGTCAAGGCGGTCACGGAGTTCGACGAGGACGTCAAGACCGCCCTGATGAACGCGTCGGGCGCCGACGGGACCTCGATGTTCGGCTTCAACTCCAAGCCCGTCAACGACGTCGAGGCCGTGGAGGCGCTCGCCCTCACCCAGAAGATCCGTGACGGCAAGGCCTCCCCGGAAGAGCTCGCGCACTACGACGAACTGCTGCGGCAGAACTCCAAGGACAAGCACTTCAGCGAGGCGTACCTGAACTCGCTGGGAGCCAAGGACACCATCCACCTCGCCGACCAGATGAACCTGGCGTCCAACGAGCGCGGCGCGTCGGCGGCGGACAAGAAGCTCTACGAGTCGATCAACTCCCACCTCGCGGGCACGATCGCCTCGGGCACCAAGGACCCGGACAGCTACGCCTACAAGCCCTTCATGGCCGGCCTCAAGGAGCAGGGCCCGCAATTGGTCGACGACGGCGTGCTCCCCTTGCACGGCTACCAGGCACTGGTCACGCTCATGTCGAAGGGCGACGGCTACGGCAAGCAGTTCCTCAACGACCTCGGCGACGGCATGATCGAGGCCGAGAAGTCGAAGCCGCACATGTACGACCACGCCTACGACTCCCAGCGCCCGAACCTGGTCTCCGACCCCCTGGACGGGCTCCTCGGCATCATGGCCAAGGACCCGGACGCGGCGACGTACTTCCTGGACCCCGAGGCGCCCGGCAACAAGAACGCGCACCTGAAGTACATGCTCGACGAGCGCGACATGCCCGACCCCTGGATCTCGACGGCCGTCGGCCCGCCGATCGAGATGCACGGCGACAAGACGGCCGGCCTCGGCGCCGCCCTCCAGGCGGCGGCCACCGGCCACGTGGACGGCGAGAAGCTGGGCCCGCCCGGCCCGCACACGGAGGGCCAGGCGCGGGTGATGCACGAGGCGATCCAGCTGCTCGACGGCGACATGAAGGGCGACGAGTTCAAGGACGACCTCGAGGGCCTGCGCCAGCCGATGGCGAAGGCGCTGGTCGACTACGTGGCCGACACCCACGAGATCCTCGGCGGCCAGAACTCGGACCTGGGCGGCATCAGCGGCAACGACTCGATCCACGGTTCGGGTGACAAGTCCCAGATCGCGGTGGGTCAGGGCAGCCTGATCCGAGTGATGCGCGGCATCGCGGACGACGGCCCGGCGTTCGCCCTCATGGTTGAGGCTGAACGGGTCTACTCGGCGGATCAGCTCGCGACCACCGACACCTTCAAGGCCGGCTCGCCGCACGAGTCCAGCGCCCAGTGGGACAACCGTGCGCACGACATCGGTACGGCAGCCGGAGCTCTCAACGGCATCGGCGCCGACGTCTACAACGACAAGGAAGACGACGCGGTCGAGTGGGCCGAGGGCACGTCCGAACATACGGCTGCCGCCGTGAACGGGCTCATCGGCGAGATCCCGGTCGTGGGCACGATCGGTGGCTCTCTGATCGACTCGCTCAAGTACGAGTGGGTCAAGGGCATGGCGGACGACGCCGAGGCGGCGAGCAAGCAGGATTCCAGCAACAACTACGGAGCGGGCGTCGATGCGACCAACAACATGTTGGATGCGTGGGGACGCGATCGGAAGATCAGCGGCGATTCTGCGTTCGATCACGCCAAGAACGAGGCGGGCGAGGGCTACACCTCGGGACGGGAAGCCGCTCGTGCACACCTCCATCCGTGACGTGATCAGGTTTCTCGGACGATCGACGGCCGCGCTCGTCTGTGGACTGACGCTCGCCTCGTGTACCTCGGGTGAGCCCGAGGCCAGGAGCGAGCAGTCCTGCGGGATCAGTCCTTCCTCGCAGGAGGGCCTTCTCCTGCGAGGCATCCTCCATGCGGAAACCTTCGAGACTCTGCTCTACAGCAGCACGCGCGAGGTGGCGGCGACGCTGCGACACACACTGCCGGAGACGAGCCCGGAGAAGCGGACGCATCAGAAGTCGACGTGCGCCCTGTGGGCGGCCGGACAGAACGGTGCTGACCGCGTGACATTCAGCTTCGGATGGGTCCCGCGCGCCTCCAAGGAAGTCGACGAGCAACTGTCCGAGGGGGTGCCGTTCGAGGCGGAGGGCGGAGCCTTCGGCCAGGCCAGCGCCACCGATACGGTCTTGTACGTCGGATGTGAGTTGCCCGCAGAACTCGGCGAGCCGTCGAAGTCGGCTTGGTTGCGCGCGAGGGCTTCGCACAACGTCAGCCCCCCTCGGACAGACATCGATCAAGCGGTTCGCGATCAGCAGACCGCCCTCACCTACCTCATGGCCCGCCGCATCACCGACGCCCTCGGCTGCGAGAACAAGCCGCTCGAGAAGCCCCCGGTCGTGAAGCCGCTCCCGACCCCCTGACGGTCGGTGCGGACCCCCGCCCCGCCGCACGGCCCCGGGGCCGCCCGGCGCCCGCGTCGCAGGCGGGCGGCAGTCCTCCACGGATGGTCCAGGCCGCCTCGCCCGGCTCCGGGTAAACCCGTTCGATTGTTGCGGCGGGATGAAATCCGCCGGTCGGAGCGTTGGCGCTTCCGGCAGGACAGGACGAACGGGGAGGCCTCACGTGGTGGCGGCAGAGACGGGAACAGGCGAGAAACAGGGCTGGGGCAGGCGGCTGGCCGCCTACACCTGGCGGTACAAGGCGAACGTTTTGCTCGCGCTCGGTTCCTCGCTCGGCGGCATGGCCGTCATGGCGCTGGTCCCGCTCGTCACCCGGGTGATCCTCGACGACGTCATCGGGGACAAGAGCAAGCCCATGGGCCCCTGGGCCGGCCTGCTCGTCGGCGCCGCGGTCCTCGTCTACGTCATGACCTACATCCGCAGGTACTACGGCGGCCGCCTCGCCCTCGACGTGCAGCACGACCTGCGCACCGACATGTACGACTCCATATCCCGCCTCGACGGCCGCCGCCAGGACGAGCTGTCCACCGGCCAGGTCGTCGGCCGTGCCACCAGCGACCTCCAGCTGATCCAGGGCCTGCTCTTCATGCTCCCGATGACCATCGGGAACTTCCTGCTCTTCGGGATATCCCTCGGGATCATGCTGTGGCTCTCGCCGCTGCTGACCGTGGTCGCCCTGCTCATGGCCCCCGCCCTGTGGTCCATCGCCAAACGCAGCCGCAAGAAGCTCTTCCCCGCCACCTGGTACGCCCAGAGCCAGGCCGCGGCCGTCGCCACCGTCGTCGACGGAGCCGTCACCGGCGTCCGCGTCGTCAAGGGCTTCGGGCAGGAGGAGCAGGAGACCGGCAAGCTCCGCGCGGCCGGCCGCCGGCTCTTCGCCGGGCGGATGCGCAGCATCCGGCTGAACTCGCGCTACACCCCCGCCCTGCAGGCCGTACCCGCCCTCGGGCAGGTCGCCATGCTGGCCCTCGGCGGATGGATGGCCACCAAGGGCCAGGTCACCCTCGGTACCTTCGTCGCCTTCTCCACCTACCTCGCCCAGCTCGTCGGCCCCGTCCGCATGCTCGCCATGGTCCTCACCGTCGGCCAGCAGGCCCGCGCCGGCGTCGAGCGGGTCTTCGAGCTCATCGACACCGAGCCGGTGATCCGGGAGGGCACCGAGCGGCTCCCCGACGACGCGCCCGCCACCGTCGCGTTCGAGGACGTCCGCTTCGGGTACGACCCCGAGCGCCCCGTCCTCGACGGCTTCTCGCTCGAGGTCCGGGAAGGCGAGACCGTCGCCCTCGTCGGCTCCTCCGGCAGCGGCAAGTCCACCGTCGCCCTCCTCCTTCCCCGTTTCTACGACGCCGACCACGGCGCCGTCCGCGTCGGCGGCCACGACGTGCGCGAGCTGACCTACGACTCGCTGCGCGGCGCGATCGGCCTGGTCCCCGAGGACTCCTTCCTCTTCTCCGACACCATCCGCGCCAACATCGCCTACGGGCACCCGGAGGCCACCGACGAACAGGTCGTGGCCGCCGCCCGCGCCGCCCAGGCCGAAGGCTTCGTCGAGGCCCTCCCCGCCGGGTTCGACACCAAGGTCGGCGAGCAGGGCCTGACCCTCTCCGGCGGCCAGCGCCAGCGCATCGCGCTCGCCCGGGCCATCCTCACCGACCCCCGCCTGCTGCTCCTGGACGACGCCACCTCCGCCGTCGACGCCCGTGTGGAACACGAGATCCACGAGGCGCTGCGGGCCGTCATGGCGGGCCGCACCACCCTGCTCATCGCCCACCGCCGCTCCACGCTCGCGCTCGCCGACCGGATCGCCGTACTGGAGCACGGGCGGCTCGCCGACATCGGCACGCACGAGGAGCTGGAGCACCGGTCCGCCCTGTACCGGCGGCTGCTGACCGACCCCGACGCCCTCGGTTCCGCGTCCCCGCAGACCCCGGACGCGCCCGCCATGGCCGAGTTCGAGCGCGATCTCGAGCGTGAGCGCGAGCGCGACCGGGACATCGAGCGGGACATCGAGCTCGAAGCCGAGATCGACTCCGAACCCGTCAACGCCAAGCGCCGCGTGGCCGGCGGGGTCACGCCCGAGCTGTGGCAGCGGCAGGAGGAGGCGGACGAGAAGACCACCGCCCCGCCCGGCATGTCCGCCACGCCGGAACTGCTCGCGCAGGTGGCCGCGCTGCCGCCGGCCGACGACACCCCCGAGGTGGACGAGTCCCGTGCCGCGTCCGCCGAGGACAGCTACAACCTGGGCCGCCTCCTCCGCGGCTTCTGGGCGCCGCTCGCGATCTCCCTGGCCCTCGTGGCCGTGGACGCCGGATCCGGGCTGCTCCTGCCCATCCTGATCCGGCACGGGATCGACCAGGGCGTCGAACAGGCGGCCCTCGCGGCCGTCTGGGTGGCGGCCGGCCTCGCGCTGGCCGTGGTCCTCGCCCAGTGGGCGGCGCAGTTCGCCGAGACCCGGATGACGGGCCGCACCGGCGAGCGCGTCCTCTACTCCCTGCGCGTCAAGATCTTCGCCCAGCTCCAGCGCCTCGGCCTCGACTACTACGAGCGCGAGCTGACCGGCAAGATCATGACCCGGATGACGACCGACGTGGACGCCCTCTCCAGCTTCCTGCAGACCGGGCTCGTCACCGCCGTCGTCTCCGTCTTCACCTTCTTCGGCATCCTGGTCGCCCTGCTCGTCCTCGACCTCGAGCTGGCACTGATCGTCTTCGCCACCCTCCCCCTGCTGGTCCTCGGCACGTTCGTCTTCCGCCGCAAGTCGGTCGCCGCGTACGAGCTCGCCCGCGACCGGGTCGGCGTGGTCAACGCCGACCTCCAGGAGTCCGTGGCCGGGCTGCGCATCGTCCAGGCCTTCCGCCGCGAGAGCTCGGGTGCCGTCCGGTTCGCCGAGCGCAGCGACTCGTACCGCCAGGCGCGGGTCCGCGGCCAGTGGCTGATATCCGTCTACTTCCCGTTCGTCCAGCTGCTGTCCTCCGGGGCCGCGGCCGCCGTGCTGATCGTCGGCGCGGGCCGGGTGGAAGCCCAGACGCTCACCACCGGCGCGCTGGTCGCCTACCTGCTCTACATCGACCTGTTCTTCGCGCCCGTCCAGCAGCTCTCCCAGGTGTTCGACGGCTACCAGCAGGCCACCGTCTCGCTCGGCCGGATCCAGGACCTGCTGCGCGAGCGGACCAGCACCCCCCGCCCGGCCGGGCCCCGCCCGGTCCCGGACCTGCGCGGCGAGATCGCCTTCGAAGGGGTCCACTTCGCGTACGGCACGGCCGAGGAGCGCGGGGAGAAGGAGGAGGCGCTGGCCGGAATCAGCCTGCGGATACCCGCCGGACAGACCGTCGCCTTCGTCGGCGAGACCGGGGCCGGCAAGTCCACCCTGGTCAAGATGGTGGCCCGGTTCTACGATCCGACCTCCGGCCGGGTCACCGCCGACGGGGTGGACCTGCGCGAGCTGGACCTGACCGGATACCGCCACCGGCTGGGGGTCGTCCCGCAGGAGCCGTACCTCTTCCCGGGGACGGTCCGCGACGCCATCGCCTACGGACGGCCTGAGGCGAGCGACGCCGAGGTGGAGGCCGCCGCGCACGCGGTCGGTGCCCACGACATGATCGCCACCCTCGACGGCGGCTACCTGCACGCCGTCACCGAACGCGGCCGCAACCTCTCCGCCGGTCAGCGCCAGCTGATCGCGCTGGCCCGCGCCGAGCTCGTCGACCCCGACGTGCTGCTGCTCGACGAGGCCACCGCCGCCCTCGACCTCGCGACCGAGGCCCTGGTCAACCAGGCCACCGACCGGCTCGCCGGCAGGCGCACCACCCTGGTGGTGGCGCACCGGCTGACCACCGCCGCGCGCGCCGACCGGGTCGTGGTCATGGACCGGGGCCGGGTGGCCGAGGACGGCACCCACGCCGAACTGCTGGCCCGAGGCGGCCGGTACGCGGACCTGTGGCGGGCCTTCGTCGGGGAGGACGAGCACGCGGCGGCCTGAGCCCGGCCTGACGGCCGTGCCCGGCTCCCGGCCCCGGCGCGGCCCCCGGCCCCGCGGCCCCCGGCCCCGGCGCCCGGGACCCCGGCCGGGGCCTCAGAGCTCGCCGAACAGCAGGTTCCCCGGCGCGTCCTCGTCGGTGCCGGTGTAGTACGCGCGCACCGCGTCGAGGAGTTCGTCCACCGTGAGGGTGCCGTCCCCGTCCGCGTCGATCCGCCGGAACAGCGCCTCGGTGTCCGCGGTGGTCAGTCCGGTGTCGAAGGCCGTCTGCGCCGCGTGGAACTCCTCCGGGCTGATGCGCCCGTCGCCGTCGGTGTCGACGATCGTGAGGATCGCCCGCACCATCGGCCGGAACGAACGGTCGTAGGCGGGGCCGCCCTGGGCGTACAGCCGGGTCATGCCCGTCTTGTACTCCTCGGGCGTGACCTTGCCGTCGCGGTCCATGTCCAGCTCGGTGAACAGGTCCTGCCAGAAGTCGGTCAGCCCGCCCATCACCAGCGTCGCCTTCGGCGAGGTGGCCGGCTCCGCGAGGGCCGAGAGCAGGCGGGATCCCAGCGCGATGATGTCGTGCGCGTCGATCACACCGCTCCGGTCGGCGTCCAGGTGCGCGAAGGCGCGCTCCAGCTTGCGGTCGAGCAGGTCGTTCGGCATTTCAGTTGCCTTTCGTGACTACGGTGAGCGGTCGATGCGTCACCTAAAGTAGTCTCACTCTTGATCGTGAATTCCCGTTGTCCCGCTAGGAAGTTGTGGATGCACTCTTACGAGGTATGGGTGGCCGGCGAGGCGGAACCCGGAACCCGTTGGGTCTACTGGCCCCGGGTGGGTCAACTGCTGCGCGAGCCGTTCGAGGTGCTCGGTCTCAAGGCCCGGCTGGAACGCGGAGAGGACCTCCCGTGCGAGGACCGCCTGTTCGCCGGCCGCGTCGCCCTGTCGAGCCCCGAGCAGGGCCTGCGCGCCCTGGCCGCCGCCCGCGCCGCCCAGCCCGCTTGGGCGAGGGTCACCTTGGCCGACCGGCTGGAGCTGCTGCACGCGGTCCACCGCGCCGTCGTGGAGCGGCGCGACGAGCTGATCGCGCTGCTGGTCGCCGAGGGCCACCCCGTGCGGCTGGCAGGCTGGGAGCTGGACTCGGTGGCCTGCGCCTTCCACCCCGACTCCGTCGCCGACTTCGCCGCCCGGCTGCGGGAGCCCGAGCGGACCTCGGTGGGCCGACGGGTCCGCATGGTGCGCAAGCCCGACGGGGTGGTGTGCCTGAGTCCGCCGCGCAACGCCCCGACCTCCAACTCCTTCTACGGGGCCATGGTGCTGGCCGCGGGCAACAGCCTGGTGGTCAACGCGCCGCCGACCGCCCCGCTGGGCGTCGGCTTCGTCTACCGGGAGATCGTGGCCCCGGTCCTGGAGCGCCTCGGCGCCCCGCCCGGCACCCTGAGCGTGCTCTCGACGCACGCCCGCGCCGTCCTGCGCCAGTGGATGGACAGCCCCGACTGCGACGACCTCGTCTTCTTCGGGGGCTCCGAGCAGGGCCTCGCGCTGGAGCGGGAGTGCGTGGCCGCGGGGAAGAAGCCCGTACTCGAACTGTCCGGCAACGACGGCGTGCTGGTGTGGGACGACGCCGAGGCCGATCTCGCCGCCCGGGCCCTGTGCGAGCGGTACTACGGCTCCGGGCAGATCTGCATGACCCCGAAGTTCGCCATCGTCCACCCGGAGGCCGCGGACCGGCTGCTGAAGGAACTGCTGGAGCGGGTGCGGGAGATCCGGCCCGGTCCGCCGGAGGATCCTCGGACGGTGCTGAGCCCGGTGGTCAAGCGGGCGGAGTTCACCGCCTTCCTCGACGAGGTGCTGGCGGCCGGCGGGGAACTGCTGTGCGGCGGCGAGTTCGTGGACGTGGACGACGTGCCGGCGACGGCGGGCCCCTTCATCCGCCCGGCGGTGGTCCGGGTGGACGGGCTGGCCACCGCGGGCCGACTGCGCGCCTTCCGCGAGGAGACCTTCTTCCCGCTGCTCTGCGTGGTCGTGCCCGAGGCTCCGGCCGCTCTCGACGAGGCCATCGCCTTCCTCAACGCGAACCGCTACGGCCTGCGCAACTCCCTGTGGGCACGCGACGAGCGGGTCATCGAGCGGTTCTGCGACGAAGTGGTCAACGGCGGCATGCTGAAGGTCAACGACTCCCACATCGGCTGCCTGCCGGTGCTCCCCTACAACGGCGGCACGGGCGCCACGGGCGGGGTCTTCGGCGAGGCGAACCAGCCGGCCGTGCGGACCACCCACCTCCAGTCGATCGCCGTCGCCACCCTGGTCCGGCCCCGGGAGTCGGTCTTCGACCACGCGGCGGGCTGAATCCTTGTCCGGCGCAACCTTTCGGAGGGGTTCGACGTCGTACGTGCGTACGCACGGGGTACGTACGACCGATGGAGGCAGCGTGTTCGAGTCGTGGGGCCGGCGCGGCCGGCGGGCCGGCCGGCTGGGCGTCTGTGCGGCGGCGCTCTGGCTCGGCGCGGGCATGCTGCTCGCGGCGGTGCCGGCGCAGGCGGCGACCGGCAGGTGCGCGGGGGAGCTCGTGCGGACGCTGCCGTTCTCGACGGGCGAGGTGCGCCTGTACAAGACCCGTGACCGGGCCTGCGCGCTGGCCGTCGCCCGCGAACCGGGCGAGCGCCGTCCGATGTCGGTGAGCCTCCAGCCGCGCGGCGGCCATCCGGTCGGCACCATGGGTCGATTCACCCGGTATGTCGGGCCCGTCAGCGTCCACACGATCCACCGCTGCGTGTACGTGAAGGGGAGCGTGGGGGCCGGATCTGTCGATTCCGGCTGGATCCTGTGCTGACGGTGCGACCCAACAGGGTCTGGTCAGCCGTGCGTTGACCCGGCTAGGTTCACGGCGACCGAAGTGAACTCAAGGGGAGGGTGAATGCGCAAGACGCTCGGATGGCTGCTGTCGCTCGTGGTGCTCATCGGCACCATGGGCGCGGCCGGCTTCACGGCACAAGCGGCCACCGCCGCGGAGCCGGCCGCCGCCACGGATGCCACCGCCGCCACCGCTGCCACGGCCGCGGACATCAAGGACCAGATCCTCGCCATCCCGGGGATGACCCTGATCGAGGAGAAGCCGTACCCCGGCTACCGCTTCTTCGTACTGAACTACGAGCAGCCGGTGGACCACCGCGCGCCGTGGAAGGGCACCTTCAAGCAGCGCCTGACCCTGCTGCACAAGGACGTCTCGCGGCCCACGGTGTTCTTCACCTCCGGCTACAACGTCAACACCGCCCCGCGCCGCAGCGAGCCGACGACCATCGTCGACGGCAACCAGGTGTCGCTGGAGTATCGATTCTTCACCCCCTCCCGGCCCGATCCGGCCAACTGGGCGAACCTCGACATCTGGCAGGCCGCCAGCGACCAGCACCGGATCTTCACCGCCCTGAAGAAGGTCTACAAGAAGAACTGGCTCGCCACGGGCGGCAGCAAGGGCGGCATGACCGCCACGTACTACGAGCGCTTCTACCCGCGTGACATGGACGGTGTCGTCGCCTACGTCGCCCCCAACGACGTGGTCAACAAGGAGGACTCGGCCTACGACCGGTTCTTCGCCAAGGTCGGCACCAAGGAGTGCCGCGACAAGCTGAACGCGGTGCAGCGCGAGGCGCTCGTGCGCCGCGTCCCGCTCGAGGCCCTGTACGCGACGGCCGCCGCCGAGGCCGGCTGGACCTTCACCACCGTCGGCGACCTCGACAAGGCCTACGAGGCCGTCGTGCTCGACTACGTGTGGGCCTTCTGGCAGTACAGCCTGCTCGCCGACTGCGCCTCCGTCCCGGTCGCCGCGACCGCGACCGACCAGGAGATCTGGAACACGGTCGACGCGATCTCCGGCTTCTCGGCCTACGCCGACCAGGGGCTGGAGACGTACACGCCGTACTACTACCAGGCGGGCACGCAGCTCGGTTCGCCCGACATCAAGCAGTCCCACCTGGACGGCCTGAGCCGCTACGGCTACCAGCCGCCGCGCAATTTCGTGCCCCGCGACATCCCGATGACCTTCCAGCCCGCGGCGATGCGGGACGTGGACGACTGGGTCAAGAAGAACGCGAACCAGATGCTCTTCGTCTACGGACAGAACGACCCGTGGGGTGCGGAACCGTTCCACCTCGGGTACGGGGTCCGCGACAGCTACGTGATGATCGCGCCGGGCGCCAACCACGGCGCCAGCGTCTCCAAGCTCATGGAGAGCGAGAAGGCACTGGCCACCGCGAAGATCCTGCAGTGGGCAGGGGTGGCCCCGGCCGCCGCGCTCACCGGTCCGGCGGCGGCCGCGCCGCTGGCCGCGCCGGACGCGCAGCTCGACCAGCGGGACCTGGAGCGCGAGCCGATGCTGCGGCCGTAGGGCGCGCAGCGCTCAGGCAGCTCTCGCAGCAGCTCTCCGGCAGCACCTTTCCGGTGACGCCGGGGGAGGGCCCCCGGGGCCACGGGAGGCGTACGCCGTGCGGTACTCACGGTGCGTACGCCAGCCCGTGGCCCAGCGGGTAGCGGCCCGGCACCGGGACCGGGAGGCGCCCGGTGGGCCGTACGGCCCCGGTGACCACCCGGGCCGCCGCCCGCATCTCCACGTCCGTCCAGGTGTACGTCGCCAGCTCGGCCGCGCACTGCGGCAGCCGGGCCGGGTCGTACGGGTTGCGGATCGCCACCAGGACCACCGGCACCCCCGTGGCGAGCAGTTCCTCGACCAGCTCGCGCTGCGGGCTCTGGCCCTCCGGGACGTTGTACGTGCACACGAGCACGGCCGCGTGGCCGGGGGCGGCCGCCACCGCGCGGGCCGGCGGCAGCGCCGTGGCCCGGCAGCCCAGCGCCGACAGCTCCCGCGCCAGTACCGACGTGGGGGGTCCCGTCGTACCCGTGGGGGAGGCCGGGTCGGTCCCGGTGACCAGCAGCAGCGGCCGGGACGACGGGTCGACCGGCAGCAGCCGCACCGGATTGGCCAGCAGGGTCGTCGTACGGGCCGCGATCTCGTCGGCGGCGGCCAGGTGGGCCGGGATCCCGACGGCCGCGTCCACCGCCGCGGCGACCGCGCTGTTCGCGCCGGTCGTGACGCTCGGACTGCCCGTGGCGCTCGGACTGCCCGTGCCCGCCGGGCCGCCCGTGCCGGCTGTCGCGCCCGCTGCCCCCGCCCCGTCGAACAGGCCCCGGCGGCCCTTCAGTTCCAGGATCCGCAGCACCGACTCCTCGATCCGGGCGCGGGTCAGCTCGCCCGAGTCCAGGGCCGCCAGCACGCTGCGGTGCGCGAGTCCCAGGTCCGGCGGGTTCAGCAGCTGGTCGCAGCCCGCCTTCAGGGCCAGCACCGGGATCCGGTCGTCCCCGTACTTCTGGCGGACCCCGGCCATGTCGAGGGCGTCCGTGACCACCACCCCCCGGAAACCCAGCCGTTCGCGCAGGATGCCCGTGACGACGGGCCGGGAGAGGGTCGCCGGATCACCCGAAGGGTCGAGCGCCGGGAAGACGATGTGCGCCGTCATGACGACGTCCACGCCCGCCCGCACGGCCGCCCGGAACGGAGGCTCGTCGAGCTCCTCCCACTGCGCGCGGGTGTGCCGCATCAGCGGCAGCCCGACGTGACTGTCCGTCCCGGTGTCCCCGTGCCCCGGGAAGTGCTTCGCGGTGGCGGCCACCCCCGCGCCCTGGTACCCGCGGACCTGGGCGGCGACCAGGGCCGCCACGGCCCGCGGGTCGGCGCCGAAGGACCGTACGCCGATGACCGGGTTGGCGGGGTCCACGTTCACGTCGGCCACCGGCGCGTAGTCGTGCCGGATGCCCATCGCCGCCAGCTCGGTGCCCGCGATCCGCGCGGCCCGGCGGGCCCCGGCGGTGGACCCGCCGGCCCCCAGCGCCGCGGCCCCCAGGGCCATCGCGCCCGGGAGGAGCGTCGCGGGCTTCCCGACGCGAGCGACGGCGCCGTGCTCCTGGTCGATGGACAGGAGCAGGGGGATGCCCGCGCCGGAGGCCGCGGCCGCCCGCTGGAGGTCCGCCGACAGCTCGGCGATCTGGTGCGGGGTACGGGTGTTGTGCGCCCAGCCGAAGTAGACGATCCCGCCGAGGTGGTAGCGGGAGACCAGCTCGGCGGCGGTGCGCACGCCGAACAGCGCCAAGTTCTGCTCGGCGTCGGCAGGATCGGGATCGGTCGCCGAATGCCCGTACGCCCGCGAGACGAAGAGCTGTCCGACCAGTTCGGCCGGGCTCATCCGGGTCATGGCGTCCCGCAGCGCCGCCCGGCCGGCAGGGGCAGCGCCCCCGTCGCCGGGCCGCGCGCCGCCCGGCCGGTGGTCGTCGGGCGCCG
>NZ_JBEXOV010000112.1:0-20998 GCF_040611715.1 Streptomyces sp. NPDC006544
GTGACCTGGGGCATGAAGCCCATGTCCGCCATCTGGTCGGCCTCGTCCAGCACGGTGATGCCGACCTGGTTCAGCCGGCAGTCACCCCGGTCGATCAGGTCCTTCAAACGCCCCGGCGTCGCCACGACGACCTCCGCGCCACCGCGCAGCGCGCTGGCCTGCTTGCCGATCGACATACCGCCGACGACAGTGGCCAGGCGCAGCTTGAGCGAGCGGGCGTACGGGGTCAGCGCGTCGGTCACCTGCTGCGCCAGCTCGCGCGTCGGCACCAGGACCAGGGCCAGCGGCTGACGCGGCTCCGCGCGCTGTCCGGCGGTGCGGGCCAGCAGGGCCAGGCCGAAGGCGAGGGTCTTACCCGAGCCGGTACGCCCACGGCCGAGGGCGTCACGGCCCGCGAGGGTGTTGGGCAGCGTCGCGCCCTGGATCGGGAACGGGACGGTCACGCCCTGCGCCGTCAGCGCGGCCAGCAGCTGCTCAGGCATGTCGAGGTCGGCGAACGCCTCGACGGCGGGCAGCGCGGGAGTGATCGTCTTCGGCAGGGCGAACTCGCCCTGCACCGCGGCGGGCCGACGGCCGTAGCCGCCGCCCGAGCGGTTCTGCCCGGACGAGCGGCTCGGGCCACCGGAGCGGCTCGGGGCGGACGCACCGAAACGGCTGCCGCGGCTCGAACCGCCGCCGGAGCCGGAGCCGCCGTAGGCGGGGGCGCTGGTGCGGCTGCGGGAAGAGCGTTCGTTCCTACGTGTGGGGTTCATTCAGAACCTTCCTTGATACGGCTCGTATCAAGGAATTCCCGCAGCAGAGGAGCAGCGCGGGTAATCACGAGAACGGGCCGAATAGAATGCGAAAGTGAATCCAGCCTGCACAACCCGGTCCGGGTGCAAGCGGCAAAATCAGGAATGTCCTGCGGATGTGAAATCCGGGACATGTCCGGGGGGGGCGGCCGCGATGAGCTCTGCGTCCCCGGAGGGGCTTCGCGGGCGACGGTCGTCGCCCAGGCGGAAGCCGATATGAAAAATGCCCGTAGCTGGGGTCCGCACCCCGAGGGATGCGGGCCCCAGCTACGAAATGCCGCGTCAGCGTCAGGCCGGAACGATGTTCTCGGCCGTCGGGCCCTTCTGGCCCTGCGCGATGTCGAAGATGACCTTCTGGCCTTCCTGCAGCTCACGGAAGCCCTGGGCGGCGATGTTCGAGAAGTGGGCGAACACGTCAGCGCCGCCACCGTCCTGCTCGATGAAGCCGAAACCCTTGGCGGCGTTGAACCACTTCACGGTGCCAGATGCCATGTGCTATCTCCTTTGGGGCAGTACGCCGGGTCCGCGATGTACGGATTCCGGGTCGCCGCGATGATGCCCCGCCCGAAAATGTCCGGAAATACAAAAGTGCTTTTCACCTGCGGAAAAACAACCGGTGAAAGCGCTTGAAGTTTTGGGAACCACAACTGCAACTGAGATCGACAGTAGCACGTCGGAACGGTCCGCGTACGATGGATAATTCCACTCTCTTTGAGAGGGTAAGAACCCTGCCCGCGCGGCCCGTTAAACCCTCACTCCGCGGTCACAGATATTGATCCACCCGGACCGCAGCTTTTCAGGCACTGCCCGTGGGGACCGCCGACTCAGGCCTCGGACGGCCCGGTGGCTCCGGCAGCCCGCCGGAATTCGGCGTTGAGGCGCTGGGCCTCTTCGAGCTGGTCTTCGAGAATGATGATGCGGCAGGCGGCCTCGATGGGGGTGCCCTGGTCGACGAGTTCCCGGGCCCGGGCGGCGATGCGCAGCTGGTAGCGGGAGTAGCGGCGGTGGCCGCCCTCGGAGCGCAACGGGGTGATGAGGCGGGCTTCGCCGAGCGCGCGGAGGAAACCCTGGGTGGTGCCGAGCATCGCGGCGGCCCGGCCCATGGTGTAGGCGGGGTAGTCGTCGTCATCGAGACGGTCGAACGAGTTACCTGCTGTCATTACATAGACCGTACCACCACGGGTGAATGTCTCCCCTGGCCACCACAGATATCCGAGGCCCCGGGGGTAAGGCAATCCCCCTCGAAAGGGGTGCCGGCGCGGGGCAGGGGCCGGGCGGGCGGCGGGTTCGGTTCGCCCGGCAGACGCTCGCCGTGCGGTGCCGGCTCGGTGTGTCGTTCCGAGGGGGCCGGGGCCCCGGTGCCGGGAGCGACGGCCGGGGCCGCGCGCGCCCGACGGCCCCGGGCACCACGGGCCCCGGGCCGGGTCGGCGCGTCGGATCAGCGCAGTCCGGCGAAGAGATCGTTCTCGGGCACGGCCGCGCCGGTGGCGTCCTTGACGCGCACGAAGGTTTCCGTGCCCATCAGCTCGCCGAACGTGTCCTTGCCCATTTTGAGGAAGAAGATGTTCTCGCCCTGGCTGGCGTGCGCGGCCAGCGCGTCGAACTTCTGACCGCTGAAGGCGAGGGTGTCCACCCAGGTGGTGATCTCGTCGTCGGGGAGGCCGATCTCGGCCAGCGCGGCGGCCTCGGCCGGATCCGGCTCCGGCATGTCGCCGTGCAGCTCGCGCATGATCTCGCCGAACCGCCGCATCCCCGACCGGGGCATCGTCGTCCAGTACACCTTCGGTGTCAGCTCGGTCATCTCCAGTGCCGCCATCGTGATGCGGTGGGCCTGGATGTGGTCGGGGTGACCGTAGAAGCCGTTCTCGTCGTAGGTGACGACCACGTCGGGCCGGTAGTGCCGCATGAGTTCCGCGAGCCGGGCGGCGCCCTCCTCCACGGGGGTCTGCCAGAAGGATCCGGGGGCGTCGTTGGTCGCCCAGCCCATCATCCCGGAGTCGGCGTAGTCCAGCGTCTCCAGATCGCTGATCTTCAGGACGTCACGGCTGGCCTCGAGTTCTTGACGGCGCATCAAGGCGACGGCGGCCGGGTCGTGTCCGGGATCGCCCGGCTTGACTCCCCCGGGTCCGTCACCGCAACCGCCGTCGGTACACGTCACGAGAACCGTGCGCATGCCCTCCGACGCGTACCGGGCAAGGACCCCTCCGGTTCCGGTGGCCTCGTCGTCGGGGTGGGCGTGTACTGCCATGAGCGTCAAAGGCCGGTCAGTCATGGAACAGTCCTCCTGCGGGGATACGTCGTGGTCAGAGTGTGCAACGGGTACCGCGGCCGGGGACCCGGGTCCTCGCGGGGCGGACGGCCTCGCGGTCTCGGCGCTCCCCGGCCGTGCGGCGTCGGCCCCTCGGTCGGTGCAACCGTGCCGACGGACCGGCTGTTCCCGACCCGGCCTCCCGCGCGAGAATCCGCTTGGCGGAGCACGGTGGCCCCTGCTACGTTTCCGACGGCCGTGCGAGAGAACGAGGAGGTGGTACCCGTGAACGCAGTATCGACATGGGTGCTCCCCTCCGTGGTCACGGCCGGACGATAGGTCGTCCGGGAGCGCCGCTCTGAGCCCTCCCGAAAGGCACGACCGTGCACTTCACTTCCGAACAGCGCCTCGACGACGGTGTCCTCGAACGCGCTTTCACCCTCGGCGAGATCCCCGGCATCCTGTGGACGCCCACGTCCGCCGCACCGGTCCCGCTGGTCCTGATGTCCCACAACAACGGCCTGCCCATGGCGGACCCCCGGTTGGCGGCGCGGGCCCGGTACACCGCGGCGTGCGGCTACGCGGTGGCCACCATCGACGCCGCCGGGTGCGGCGACCGGCCCCGTTCGGCATCCGACGAGCAGGCCCGGACCGAGCTCCGTCGGGCGATGCGGGCGGGCGAGCCGGTCGACGAGATCTTCGAGTCCCTCATCGGCCCGCTGGTCGAGAACGCGGTCCCGGAATGGCGGACCACCCTGGACGCCCTTCTCGAGCTGCCCGAGATCGGCGGCCGCGTCGGGTACTCAGGGGGGTGGACCGCCCTCGGCATCCGCCTTGCGGCGGTCGAGCCGCGCATCGCTGCAGCCGGCTTCTTCGCCGGGGGCTACGTGCCCCGCGCCCAACGCGAGGAGGCCCGGCGGGTCACCATTCCGCTGCTGTTCCTGCTGCAGTGGGACGACGAGGGCAACCCCCGGCAACGGGCCCTGGAGCTGTTCGACGCCTTCGGCAGCAAGGAGAAGACGCTGCACGCCAATCTGGGCGGGCACACCGGCACCCCATGGTTCGAGCTCGAGGACGGGTGCCGGTTCCTGGACCGGCACCTGAAGTGAGGCCGGGCCGCCGGGCCGACCGCGCACGATAGGCGGCGCCGACCGGGACGCCGCCCGTCGGGGACGGTCCCGGCCCTCCGCGACGCCCCGCCTCGCCCGCCCCGCGGGCCCCTGCCGGACTCTCGGCGGGGGGCCACGGAGGGCGAAGCCCCGAACAGCTGGGCTTCGGTGGACCTGCGGCGTGCAGGGTCGCCGGGGCCCTCAGGGGCACGGTTCGGCCAGGGCGCGCGGGATGGACGCCGCGCCGGTGTTGCCGACCCGGTCGATGTCGCCGCCACGCCCCGAGGGTGTCGCCCTGACGCTTGAATTCGGCGGGGCCGGACAGAGGGCCGCCTCCGCGCAGTTCGCGCAAAGGCCCTCCCCCGCGGGGCCCTACTGGCCCACCCTGCCGTCGACGCACTCGCGCAGCAGGTCGGCGTGCCCGCTGTGCCGGGCGTATTCGTCGATCCTGTGCACCAGCAGCTCCCGCACCGCGATCGCGTCCTTCCCCAGTCGCTCGCTCAGGTCCGGGTGTCGCGCCAATGCGGCGTCGGTCGCCGCCTGTTCGCGTTCCAGGTCGCGGAACGCGGCGTCGACCACGGCCTGTTCGGCCACCGCTCCGTGGAAGTCCGCGTCCTTCGCCCCGTACAGCTTCGGCAGGGGTTCACCGTCGTGGATCCAGTTGCTCCAGTCCCGTTCCACCTCCGCGAGGTGGCGGACCAGGCCGAGCAGCGACATCGTCGACGGCGGAACCGACCGCCGGGCCAGTTGCTCGGCGTCCAGCCCCTCGCACTTCATCCGCACGGTCAGGCGGTAGCCCTCCAGGAAGTCCTGCAGCGTCGCGAGCTCGCCCTCCACCACACGGGACCCGTCCTTGTTGCGGGGGTCGGCGTCCGGGTCGGCCCACATGTCGGCGTAGACGGTCGCCTGGGTCCATCGCACGGGTCGGTCATCACTCATGCGCTCCATACTCGTCCGCCGGGGACCGCCCCGCCAGTGAGTTCTGGAGGGCGGTCCGGGAGGGCCGGGCGGCCGGTTTCCCGGCGACCCGGAGCGGGCACGAAGCCGCAGGGGCGGAGGGGTGGCTGAGGGTCAGGAGACGGTGATGAACCGGGCGATGCTGGGGACGCCCTGGGTGTCGAGGGCGAAGAGCATGTAGGTGCCCGGCAGGACCACGCCGGTGTCAGCGGGTACGGACACGGCGTAGGCGCCGCTTCCCGTGGCCGTGGACACGAGCGGGACCCTCCGCTGGTCGTTGTCGACCGAGTGGGTCGCGGCCGCGGCCCGCATCAGGACGAAGGACGCCACCGGGGTCTGGGTGGTCACCGTCAGTTCCGTGCCGGGGGCCGTCCTGGCGGGCACGCCCCCGGTGATGACCGGGCGCGGCTTCGGTGATCCGTCCGCGTCGAGCAGGTACGGCGGTGTGAAGACGGATCCGTCGGCGTGGTTGGTCGCGCAGTCGCCGCAGAGCCCCCCGCCGCCGGAGAAGATCCGCCCGTCCGGGAGCAGGTTGGCGACGCTGTGGTAGTTGCGCGGTACGGCCATGGTGGCGAGCGGGGTGAACGTGCCGGTCGAGGGGTCCCACAGCTCGGGGGTCAGGACGGAGGTCGCGTCGCTGAACGGCACCGGATACGTCTGTCCGCCGAAGACGGCCACCTCGCCGTCGGGCAGGACGACGCTGTTGCTGAAGGCGCGGGCGTACTCCATGTCGCCCGTGCGGGCGGCCTGGACCTGACTGCCGTCGATGCCCACGGTGTAGGCGCGCCGGGTGGCGGGGGTCCTCTCGTAGGCGGGCGAGCCGCCGAGGGTGAGCAGTTTGCCGATGTCGTAGGAGACCGCGTTGCCGGTCATGGCGTCCTGGCTGTCGGCGCGGGTACCGGCGGCGGTGATGCCGCCCTGGCCGGTGGTGGAGATCCAGTTCATCTGCTTGCTCGGCCCCAGTTGCAGCACCTTGCCGCCCGAAGTGGCGTGCAGCCACATGTGGTTGTCGGCGCGGTAGGGCCCCGCCGGGTCGGCCGTCAGCGCGGGGGCGGCGAGGACGCCCGGGAGCCGGCGCCACGTGCGGGTGTCCGGTGACCAGACCTCACCCGCCTTGTCTCCCTCGGGTCCGCTCCAGGATCCACCCAGGACGAAGGCCTCGCCGGTGGAGAGGAGCGTCATCGCCTGGTAGCCCCGGGCGATGTTCATGCTGGTGGTGGCGGACCAGGCGTCGGCGGCCGGGTCGTAGATGCTCGCCTTCTCCGCGTTGCTGCCCCCGGTGACCAGCACCCTGCCGTCGGCCAGCATCGCGATGCCGGGACAGAACATGTCGTGTCCGGTGTTGTCGATGCGGCGCTGGGTGACCGTGCCGGTCTTCAGGTCCAGGATCGCGGTCTGGGTGTAGCCGTTGCTGCCGCCGAAGCGGTCGACGGCGTACGCGGACCAGGCCAGCAGTTTGTCGCCCGGCAGGACGGCGGTGGCCACGGGGACCAGCGGGAAGCCGGTGATCCTGTCCCAGGTCCCGTGGACGGCCGGGGCGGCCGGTCCGCTCAGGCGTATCTCGGCCGCCGAGGTCCACGGACCGCGGCCGCCGGCCTCGGTGGTGACGGTCAGACGTATGAAGCGGGTGTTCTCGGCGCGGGTGAAGGTGGCGGTCTTGACGGTGTCGTCGTCCCGCCAGGTGCCCGTGGCGACCGGTGCGCCGAAGGCGGTGCCGTCGGTGCTGGTGGTGACGGTGTACGCGCCCGCCCGGCCGTTGGCCCCGCTCGCCCGGGGGTGGTACACCAGCGCGGAGACGACGGTCATGCGGTGCATGTCGAGGGTGACGGTGTGCGGCAGGGGGGCCGGGGTCCCGGCGTACCTGCTGTGCCACAGGGTGGTGGGGTCGCCGTCGAGCACGTTGGCGGCGCGGCCGTTCTCGCCGGCGGTCTCCTCGTCGCTCGCCGCGGCCGTCCATCCGGTCCGCGGCAGGTCGACGGTGGCCTCCGGGGTGCCGGGGTCACCGAGCATGTTGATCTCGGCGGCCGAGGTCCAGGGGCCCCGGCCGCCGGCCTCGGTGAGCGCCGTCAGCCGGACGAACCGGGCGCCCTGCGGGGCGAACCCGAGGGTCTTGGTCCCGGCGTCGTCCGCGAGGGTGCCGGTGGCGACCGGGCTCGTCCAGTTCTGTCCGTCCTGGCTGACGGTGATGCCGTACTCGCCCACACGCCCGTTGGGCCCGTTGGTGCGCGGTACGTAGACGAGGGCGGAGACGACGGTCGTGCGGTGCATGTCGAGGGTGAGGGTGTGCGGCAGCGGGGCCGGGGTGGCGGACCACTTGCTGTGCCAGATGGTTCCGGTGCTGCCGTCGAGGACGTTGGCCGCGCGGCCGTTCTCGCCGGTCGTCTCCTCGTCGCTCGCCGTGGCCGTCCAGCCGGTCCGGTCGAGTACGGCGGCCGTGGGTTCCATGGCGTTCGCGGGCACGATGCCGTGATGGGGTGACTGCGCGGCCGTCTGCTGGTCGAACGGCGCGGCGGTGGGGCGCGGGTCCGGGGCGCGGCCGGCCGCGGCCGAGCTCGCGACGCCGAGCCACGGGGTGGAAGCGAACAGCAGCGATCCGAGGGCCAGGCCGATGAGCAGGTGGGGCCGGCGTAACGCACGGGGTGGGGCGAGGGAGCGCCTGGACAACGTTCTGACCTCCTGGGGCGGACTGACATGCCCCAGGGAAGATAGATTAGAGCGCCCCAACTCATCTGTGATTGGCGAGAGTTGGCCTTAAAGTGCGGGGAGCGTCGGGCCGGGTCCGCCCGCGGCGGCGGTCAGGGCCGTCTCACGCCCCGCCGAGGGCGGCGATGATCTCGTCGGTGGTGGCGACCTTGCCGATGCGGGGGAAGATCTTGCCGAAGCTGTGGGCGTGGGACTCCGGGTCGGTGTCGGCGGTGGCGTCCTCGGCGAAGACGAGTCGGTAGCTGTTCTCCCAGGCGGTCCGGGCGGTGGACTCGACGCCGACGCTGGTGGAGATGCCGGCCAGGACGATGCGGTGGATGCCGCGGCGGCGGAGCTGGAGGTCGAGCTCGGTGCCGGTGAAGGCCCCCCAGTGCCGCTTGGTGACGACGACGTCGGCGAGGTCCGCGAGCTCCGGCGGGATCTCGGAGAACGCGGCGGGCGGGGCGGCGGCCGGGCCCGGCCGGTCGACCTCGAGCGTGGGCAGGTCCCCGCCGTCGGGTGACCAGGCGACCTTGACCAGGACCACCGGCAGCTTGCGCGCACGGAAGGCCTCGGCGAGCGCGATGCCCTTCTCGAGGACCTCACCGGAGGGCCGGGTGGTGGGCAGGGCCAGGATGCCGCCCTGGAGGTCGATCAGGACCAGAGCGGTGGCGTCGTCGAGGGTCAGTCCGGTCGGAGTCATGGGCGTCTCTTCCTCTTCGGTTCAGGGAGTCCCGGGGTCCGGATGCCCCGGCCCGGAGGCCGGCTCGCAGGCCTTCGGGCTTCGGGCTTCGGGCTTCGGGCTTCGGTCTCAGGCTTCGGCGAGGCGCCGGAGCAGTGGGATCGCCTCCGCGACCGTCCGTCGTTCCGCCGGCGTCAGGCGGTCGGCCATGAGGTCGGCGAGGCGTCCGTGGCCGGCCTCCTTGCGCTCGCGCACGAAGCGGCGGCCCCGTTCGGTCAGGGCGATCACCTTGCGGCGGCCGTCGGTGGGATGCGCGGTGCGCTCGACGTAGCCGGATGTCTGCAGGCTGCTGACCGTGGCGTTCAGCGACTGGGGGCGGATCTTCTCCGCCTGGGCCAGGACCGTCACGGTGGCGGGGCCCTCGTGGTCGAGGCGTTTGAGGACCGAGATCTGCGAGAGGGTCACACCGCTGCCCACGGAAGCCATCCGCATGTCCCGGAGCAACAGGCCGAGAGCCAGCTGGAGTTCCTCGGCGACGCCCTGTACCTGCCGGTCCACTGCCATGACAGGACAGTAGCGAACACGCAGGCAAACTGCCAAGTTATCCTTGGCAGTTATTCCAGGGGCCGGGGGTGCGGCCCGGTACCGGCGGTCAGGGGCCGATGGCGCTTTCGCAGACGGCCGGCCTCCCGGGCGCGGGCGAGGCGCCCTCGGCGAGGAGCGTGCGGCCGTCGAGGAAGATCTTGCACGTGGCCACCGCTCCCTCGGCGGGAGTGACGCTCACCTTGGCCTTCTTGCCGTCGACGATCACCACGTCCTGCCGCCACGTCCCCGACAGACCGGCTTCGGTGTGCTCCCGCAGGCCGGTGTCCTGCCACGGGTAGCGCCCCTCGGTGTCCTGGTACGCGGCGGTGTACGTGCCGGATCCGCTCGCCCCCGCCGTATAGGTGACCGCCCAGGCCTTGCCCGGGTCTCCGCCGAACCGGACCGCCGAGACGGCCAGGAGCGCTCCCGTCGCCCCCAACAGCAGGGGCACCACACAGCAGGCCGTACGCCCAGCACTCATCACACCACTCCGTCCGGCCGCCCACGGCGGGCGGCCTCGGATTCCATCCAAGCGGCGCGAAAGGTGCGAATCATCCGCTTTCAGTGGGAAAAATGCATGCATCGCAGGTCGTACGCCGCCGGACGAAAGACCCGCCCAGCGGCGTACGCCGACGGGCGCGGCCGACGGCCGAAGGGGCCTTGAAGGAAAGGCCACGGGTGCGGGTGTGGCGCAGACGGCCCAGGACGGCGGCCGATAGTTCGAATTTGAACGGTATGGTGTGGCCACGCCCCTCCACCAGACCCACCCTTCGATCCAACGGGAGCACCGCCGCATGTCCGTCCGCCGCCTGAACCACGCCGTTCTCTGGATCCGGGAGATCGACCGGTCCGTCGCGTTCTACACCGACGTCTTCGGGTTCCAGGTCGACCATCTGATCCCCGGCCGCGCCGCATTCCTCAGCGCCCCGGGCAGCCTCAACGACCACGACCTCGGGCTGTTCGCCATCGGCGCCGACGCGCCCGGCCCCGAACAGGGCCGGGTCGGCCTGTACCACCTGGCCTGGGAGGTCGGCACGCTCGGCGAGCTGGCGGAGCTGGGCCGGAAGATCACCGAGCGCGGCGCGATGGTCGGCGCGACGGACCACCTGGTCTCGAAGTCCTTCTACGCCAAGGACCCCGACGGCAACGAGTTCGAGCTGATGTGGCGGGTCCCCCGGGAGGACTGGCCCGCCGCGGACTCCGGTCTTCGCTCCGGCCCGCTCGACCTGGCCGCGGCGATCGCGCGCTGGGGTACGGAGCTGGCGACGGGTTCGGCGGCGGGTTCCGCCAGCTGAGACCGGGCATCCGCGAGCACCCCTGCGCGCCGCCGCCCCGGCAGAACGCTTGCGGTCCGAGATCGCCCGGCCCCGCGCCGGGAGATCCCGCGCCCCCGTTGAGGTTTCTGCGGCGGTGGCGCCGCAGGAAACCCCTGCCCGGCCCGGGTGAACCGGATCTCCAGGTCCCCTCTAGGAGTAGCTGACAGTTTGTCAGCCGTCCCCACCCCACTCCACCGGAGGAGAACGCCATGCCCACCCTGGCTCCCGAACGCGACGCCGAGCTCGGCGCGCCGCTGAGCGACGACCTCTTCGACCTCGACGTGCGCATCGAGGTCACCACGACGGGCCCCGAAGCCGGCTGGCACAGCATCGGTTGCAGCCTCACCTGCAGTTCCTGCATCCAGAGCACCTGTTACTGCTGAGCCGGGAGGCCGGCGGCCCCGCGCCGCCGGCCCTCGCCCGTGCGTGCCGTCCCGCCACGCCGTGGTTCTCGCCGGCCGGGGTTCTCGCCGGCCCGCCTCCCGACGGCCGCGGCACCCGCTCGTCCGTGCCCGCCTGCGGCCCCACCCGGCCGTCCGGGCCCGCCCGCCCGTCGCAGCCCGCCCGTCCGTCGCAGCCCGCCCGCCGTCGCCGCCCCGTCCGCCGGGGGAGCGACTCGCCACCCACGTCTGGGGACCGGTCCCGATGCCGCCGAAGCCCTCGCAGCGCACGTACTTCCGCGCCGTGCCCGTCGCCCTGTTGCGGGCGCCCGCGCGCGGCTACCTCCGGGAGCCGGTCCGGGCCCTCGCAGCCGGGCCGCCCTACGGTCGCGGCGCCTGTGAGGAGATCCTGCGCACCGCGGCGGCCGACGCACCGTTCATGGAGGCCCTGCACGTGGCCAGCGCGTCGCTGGCCCGGCTGGTCGAGTCGAGCAGCGAGCCCGCGCGGCTCGCCTCGCGCACCGACGCCCAGTTGCGCAAGGCCGCCGTGTCCGTGGTCCGGTACGAGGCCAGGATGCGCTCCCGGTCCACCCCGTTCGGGCTGTTCGCGGGGGTCGCCCCGGTGCGCATGGGCACCTCGGCGAAGGTGTCCTGGCCGGAGCCCGCGTCCAGCCGCACCCGCGTGGACCTCGACTGGCTGTCCCGGCTGATCCGCGCGCTCGAGCAGGACCACGCCCTGTTGCCGCACCTGACCGTGCACGCGCACACCGGGGTGTTCCCGCGCGGCGGCAGGCTCGTCATGGCCGCGCCCTCCAATCCCGGCACCGGCTCGGGAGACGCGGCCCGCAGTGAGGTGTCCGTCCGCATCACCCCGGTGGTCACGGCCGCCCTCGCACTGGCCTCGGACGGCGTCCGTGCGGGGGAGGCGATCGCCACCCTCGAACGGCGGTTCCCCAGCGCCCCGGCTGGCGCCGTCGCCGGACTCCTCACCACCCTGATCCGCCAGGAGTTCCTCGTCACGGACCTGCGGCCGGTGCTCGACGGCGGCGATCCGCTGAACCGGCTGATCGGCGTGCTCACCGCCGCGCGGGCGTCGGCGGAAGCGGGCGCGGAAGCGGGGGCGGGGGCGGGCGCGGGCGCTCCGCTCCCGGTCCTGACGGAGCTGCGGGAGGCCGCCGCGGCCCGGGACCGGTTCGACGCGGCCGCACCCGGCTCGCGGCGCGCCGCGCTGGCGGACCTCGAGGCCTGCCTGCGCCGGCTCGGTCCGGTCCGGGAGGGCGACCGGCTCGTCCACGTCGACCTGGCCCTGGGCGCCGACGTACGGCTGCCGCAGTCCGTGGCCGACGAGGCCGCACGGGCGATGGACGTGCTGTGGCGGCTCTCGCCGCCGGGGCCGGGAATGCCCCAGCTGCGCTCCTACCACCGGGACTTCGTCGAGCGCTACGGTACCGACCGGATCGTTCCGATCCTCGAGGTACTGGACGACACGGCCGGCCTCGGAGCTCCCGCGGGCTACGAGTGGCCGGCCTCCTCCCGCTCCGAGGAGCCGCACGCTCCGGTGGACCGGGCCCGTGACCTGCTGCTCGCCCGGCTGGCCGCCGCGGCCGTCCGGGACGGGGCCCGCGAGGTGGTGCTCGACGACGCCCTGGTGGAGCGGCTCGCGAACGGGGAGCCCGATCCCGCGCGCCTGCCGAGGTCCGCCGAGCTGTTCTGCACCCTGGTCGCCGACTCCGAAGGCGCGCTCGACCGGGGGGACTTCCTGCTCGTCACCGGGCCGGGCCCCGGACCGGTCGAAGCCGGGGCGACGTTCGGGCGGTTCGCGGGGCTCGCGGGCGGTGTCACCGACGAGCTGACCGCCGCGGTACACCGGGAGACCGCGCACGCCGCACACCTCACGGTCGCCTTCCAGCCGCGTACCACCCGGGCGCTGAACCTCGCCAACAGCCCGCGCGGCGCCGTGCACCAGGTGGCCGTCGGGCTGACGCCGGATCCGGCGGCGACGGCCGTCCGGCTCGAGGAGATCGGCGTCGCGGGGAACACCGACCACCTCTACGCGGTCCACCTGCCCACCGGTCGGCGGCTCCTCCCCCACACCTCGCACGCCCTCGACCTGCGCGGCCAGGCGCCGAACGCGGCCCGCCTCCTGCTGGAGCTCGGCCGGGACGCGACCCGCATGTGCACCCCCTGGGACTGGGGCCCGGTCAAGAGCGCGCCGTTCCAGCCGCGCGTCCGCCTCGGCCGCGCGGTCCTCTCCCCCGCGACCTGGCGCCTCGACGAGCTGCGGGAGCACACCTCGCGCGGACCGGACGCCTGGTCGCGCGAGGTCGCCGACTGGCGGGCGCGGTGGCGGGTGCCGCGTCGGATCGTGCTGAGCCGGCTCGACCACCGGCTGCACCTCGACCTGTCCGACGACTGGCACCTGGAGGTGCTCCGGGACGCGCTCGCCAAGGACGCGGACCTGCTCGCCCTGGAGGTTCCCGGGGGCGAGGACCGCCCCGACGGCTGGTTGCGGGACCAGGAGGGCGCGCCCCGGGCGGCCGAACTGGCACTGGCCTTCGTCACCGACGGCGGGTCCGCGGCGCCGTTCGCACGCGCGCACGTACCGGCGCCGGCGCGCGATGCGGCGGCGCGGTCCGCGGTGGTGGGCGGCGAATGGCTGTACGCCAGGCTCTACCTCGCCGAACGCCACGTACCGGCCTTCCTCTGCGAGCGGCTCACCCCGTTCCTGGCCGGACTGCCCGCCGAGTGCCGCGAGCTCGTGGACCGGTGGTTCTTCATCCGCTACCGCGACCGGGCGGACCACGTCCGCCTGCGTTTCCACGGGCCCGCCGGGCCCCTGTGGGAACGGCTGTTGCCCGCCCTGCGTGCGGCGGTCCTGGAGTGGACCGCCGAGGGCCTGGTCGGGGGATGCGTCCTCGACGCGTACGAGCCCGAGTGGGAGCGCTACGGCGGTCCCGACGCCCAGGCGGCCGCCGAGCGGTTCTTCGCCGCCGACAGCCGTGCGGCGCTCGCCCTGCTGCGGGCGGCACGCAGCCAGGAGGCGGGCGGACCACGCTGGGATCCGCAGACCCTCGCCGCGATGTCGATGGCCTCGATCGCCCGGGCGGTGGGGCCGCCGCCCGCCGGCCTCGGCGTCGTGGGCCGGTACGCGCACGAGCCGGCCGCCGCCTGGCTCGCCGGGGGCGAGGCGGGCCGTGAACTCCCGGAGGGGTTCCGGGCCGACCGGGCCCAGTGGCTCCGGCTGGTCGACCCGGCCGGCGGCTGGCCCGCGCTCGCGCAGAGCGCGGCCGGCCGGGAGGTGCTCTCCGCGCTGACGGAACAGGCGGCCCGGCTGGGCGAGTACCGCGAGCTCCTCGACCGGCTCGCCGCCTCCGGCGACAGCTGGTCGCCGCTGCCCCGCGTGGTCGGGGGCCTCCTGCACATGACCTGCAACCGCCTGCTCGGCCCCGACCGGGAAGCCGAACAGCGGGCCTACGCCATCGCCCGCGCCTGCGCGACGGGCAACGCCGACCGAAGGAGGCACCAGCCGTGACCACGGCCACCGGCCCGCTCGGGTCGACCACCGGGTCGACCGTCCGGTCCGCCGTCGCGCGGGTGGCGGACGCGCTCGCCGACCCGGCGCTGCTGATCCGGCACGCCGGCGAACGCCAGGCCGCGGTATCGCTCGAAGGCAGCGCGGGCGCCGCGCTCTTCCTCGCGGAACTCGCCGGACGCGAACCGGACCGGCTGCCGGCCGCCCACGCCCAACTCGCGGTGGCCGCCCGGGCCCTGGCCGGGACCGCCACGGCCGGGCTGTACCACGGGCCCGCCTCCGTACTGGCCGCGGCGCAGGCCTGCGCGCGGCGCGGCGGGCACTATCCGCGGCTGCGCCACCAGCTGACGGAACACGTCGCGGGAGAGCAACTGGCCCGGATCGCCTCCGTACCGTCCGGCGCGGGGGTGTCCTGGTCGGCGTACGACGTCATCGGCGGCGCCACCGGCACCGGCCGGCTGTTGCTCGGCGCGGTGGCCGAAGGGGACCCGACGGAGCGGGCCGCGGCCGAACCGGCGCTGCGGGCCACCCTCGCCCATCTCACCGCCCTGTCCCGGCCCGTGACCGTCGACGGACACCGGGTGCCCGGCTGGTGGGTGCCCGGCCGGCTCCAGCCGACCGCCGCCGACCGGGAGGCGTTCCCCCGCGGGGACTTCAACGTCGGTCTCGCCCACGGCGTCGCGGGCCCGCTGGCGCTGCTCGTCCTGGCCGCGGAAGCCGGTGTGACGGTGGACGGCCAGCTCGCGGCCGTCCACCGGATCGGCCGCTGGCTCGCCGACCGGGCCGATCACGACACGGCCGGGCCCTATTGGGAACCGCGGCTGCCCTTCGACGACGAGCTCGTGCGCGGCGGGGGCGGCGTGACGGCGCCCTCCGGCTACGCGGCCGCGGCCTCGGGCGGTGCCTGGTGCTACGGGGCGGTGGGCATCGCGAACGCCCTGGTCCGGGCGGCGCGTCTGACGGGTGAGGCGGACTGGCTGCGGCTCGGCCTCGACAGCGCCCGTGCGCTGCTGCGCCGGCCCGGCACGGACCACCATCTGAAGGGCCCCACCGTCTGCCACGGCCGGGCCGGTTTCCTGCAGAGCCTGTGGCGGCTGGGCCGGCTGACCGGCGACCAGGAACTGCTCGACCGCACCGTACCCCTGGCCCGGAGGCTGGCGGCCCTGGCGGACGGAGGAGCCCCCTTCGGCTTCCGTCATCTGGCCCCTGCCCGGCCCGACCTGGGGTGGGACCGGTCGCAGCCGCTGCGCGCCGAGGACAACGGCGGGCTCCTCGAGGGTGCCGCAGGAGTCGCGGCGGCGCTCCTCTCGGTGCTGCCGGACGCGCCTGGCGAGGGCCCGTACTGGGACCGCGTCCTGCTCCTGTCCTGACCCCGTCACCCCGCCCCGTACGAGGAGAACCACCCATGAGCTCCGCGCCCGCCCCGGATGCCGTCTCCGGGCCCACCTCCGGGCCCACCTCCGATCCCGCCACCGAGCCCGCCTCGCGATCCACCGCCGGAGCCGCTCCTCGGGCCGCTCCCGGGCCCGCCCCGGACGCGCGCGCGGGACGCGCCCCCCTGGACCTGCCCCGGGGGCAGCTCCTGATGGTGGGTACGGGTGCCTTCGACGTGGTGAAGATGCCGAGCTGGGTGATGTGGCTGCGGGTGACCTGCGGCTGGTCGGTACGGGTCTGCCTGACGGCGTCCGCCGATCTCCTGGTGTCCCGGCGGGCCGTGGCCGCCGCGGCCCAGGCGCCGGTCAGCGGGCCCGAGTGGGACACCGAGCAGGGGCGGGTGCCGCACCAGGAGCTGGCCGAGTGGGCCGACCTGGTCCTCGTGCTGCCCGCCACCGTGAACTTCATCGGGAAGTGCGCGGCGGGCATCGCCGACGACCTCGCCCTGACCACGGTCATGAACACCGCGGCGCCCGTCGTGATCGGCCCGTCGGTCCCGGCCACCGCGCTCCGCCGCCCGGCGGTCCGGCGGAACCTGCGCACCTTGCGGGAGGACGGCTTCTTCGTGGTGCCTCCCGTGGCGGGCACCTCCGTGCACGAGGGCCGGACCACCGACGGCTGGGGCAGCGAGCTGGGGCCCGCGCTGGAGTGCGCGGCGAAGGCCCTCGCCGCGGGCGGGCCGGTCTGAGGCGTCCGAGACGCGCGCGGCGCCGGATGCCACATCGCCATAGGGACTTGCCTAATCGAGTTAGGCGAATGCATAATCGCCTACGGAGACGTCGAGGGGCGATGCGGAGGCCATGGGCATGGCGCACACAGACCGGGCGGGGATCACCACGGAACGCCTGGTGCGGGCGGGGGCGGAGCTCGCCGACGAGATCGGCTTCGCGCAGGCGACCCCCGCGGAGCTCGCCCGGCGGTTCGGCGTCAAGACCTCGAGCCTGTACTCGCACGTGCGGAACGCCCACGACCTCAGGACGAGGATCGCCCTGCTCGCCCTGGAAGAGCTGGCCAACCTGGCTTCCACCGCGGTGGCCGGACGGGCCGGCAAGGACGCCCTGACCGCCTTCGCGAACGCCTATCGCGACTACGCCCTCGAGCATCCGGGCCGCTTCGCCGCAGCCTCGTACCGGCTCGACCCGGAGGCGGCCGCCGCCGGCGCCGGCGTGCGGCACGCCCGGCTGATGCGGGCGGTCCTGCGCGGGTACGACCTGCCCGAACCGCAGCAGACGCACGCGGTACGACTGCTGGGGAGCGTCTTCAGCGGCTACGTCGGCCTGGAGGGCGCGGGCGGCTTCAGCCACAGCGCCCCCGACTCGCAGGAGAGCTGGACCGAGATCCTCGACGCCCTGGATTCCCTGCTGCGCAGCTGGCCGACCGGCTCCTGACGGGCCCACGGCCCATGACCTCCCCACCACCACCACCGCCGTCCCTCCCCACCGGGAAGACCGAGAGGCCGAGGAAATGAACACCGCGCCCGACTGGATCACCACCCCCGTCACCGCCGGCCTCCTGCGCGGCGCACTCGACCTGGAGCACACGGAGCGCGGCGTACTGCCCCACCGGCTGCCCGCGCGCGCCCGGCAGCAGATCCCCGACGCCCAGCTGGCCATGGCCCAGTCGCAGCCCTCCGGCGTGCGGCTGGTCTTCCGGACCCGTGCCACCGCCGTCGAACTGGACGTCGTGGCCACCAAGCGGGTCTACGCAGGGGCGCCGTCGCGCCCCGACGGGGTGTACGAGCTCCTCGTCGACGGCCGGCTCGCGGGCCGGGCCTCGGTGAGCGACGGCGACACGCTCACCGTCGACATGGCGTCCGGGACCGCGCAGACCCGCACCGGACCGGTGGAGACCCTGCGGTTCACGGGCCTGTCCCGCGAGGAGAAGGACGTCGAGATCTGGCTGCCGCACGACGAGACCACCCGGCTGGTCTCCCTGCGCACGGACGCCCCCGTCCACACCCCGCCGCCGAGCGGTCGCAAGGTCTGGCTGCACCACGGCAGTTCGATCAGCCACGGCTCCGACGCGGCGACCCCGACCGGGACCTGGCCCGCGGTGGCCGCCGCCTCGGGCGGCGTGGAGCTGATCAATCTGGGCTTCGGCGGCAGCGCCCTGCTCGACCCCTTCACCGCCCGCGCCATGCGCGACACCCCCGCCGACCTGATCAGCCTGAAGATCGGCATCAACCTGGTCAACACGGACGCGATGCGGCTGCGGGCGTCCGGCCCGGCCCTCCACGGTTTCCTCGACACCCTCCGCGACGGGCACCCGACCGCCCCGCTGCTGGTCGTCTCGCCGATCCACTGCCCCATCCACGAGAACACCCCGGGCCCCTGCGCCCTGGATCTCCGTGCGATGGCCGAGGGCCGGCTGCGGTTCGTGGCCACCGGTGATCCGGCGCAGACCGCCGCGGGGAAACTGACCCTCGCGGTGATCCGGGACGAGCTGGCCCGCATCATCCGGCAGCGCGCCGCCACCGACCCCAACCTGCACCACCTCGACGGCCTCGCGCTCTACGGCGAGGCCGACCACGCCGAACTGCCGCTCCCCGACGCCCTGCACCCGGACCCGGCCGCCCACCGCCGCATCGGCGAACGCTTCGCCCGCCTCGCGTTCGCCGCCGGGGGGCCGTTCGCCGCCCGGGGCGCCGGCTGACGGTGCACCGCGGTCACCGGGCGGACGCGGGCTTCCACGCGGGGCGGAGCCGGTCGGCGGTGGCGGGGGCCTGGGCGAGGCCCGCCCGGAAGGCCGGTTCCCAGTGCGCGCGGTCCTGCAGGTCGGCGCCGAAGGCCCGTATCGCGTCCGGGTCGGGCCCGACCGTCACGACCGTTCGCGCTCCGACGGCCCGCAGCTGCTGTTCGAGCTGCTCTCGGGGAAACAGGTGGGCCAGTGGCTCGACGACGACCAGCGTGCCGGCTCCGGCCGCGAGGTCCGCGTTCGTGCCCGCGCGCAGGGCGCCGTCCATGTACCGCCGCCCCTGGACGCCGACGGGCGGCTCCGCCCCCGGGAAGGCACTGCTCGCGGCGACCGCGTGGACCAGGGGGACGCCGCTCGTGCGGTCCCACACCACGGGCTCGCCCGTGACCGCGTCCACCGCGGTGACGAGGAGCGGCCGGTCCGGCCACGCGGTCGCCCCGATCAGCGCGCCGCGCCCTGCGAGCAGTGCCTGCTCGGCGGCGGGGTCGGAGCCCGCGTGGTCGAGCGCTATCCGGCCGACGCGGCGCCGGGCCTCCCCCCTTTCGAGTCCGGCGTCGCCGAGCACCGCGAACACCGAGCCCATCACGGCGGGATCCGCCCCGCGCCCCGGAGCCGCCGCGGCGGCCGCTGCCGGCTTGCGTGCCGGGGCGGCGAGGCGGTCGATGTCCTGGCCCGTGGCCAGCAGCGCCCCGACGATCGCGCCGGCCGAGGTCCCGACGGTCAGATCGGCTTCGCCGAGATCGACCCCGGCGCGACGCAGTCCGGCGGCCAGCCCGGCCATCCACGCCGTGCCGAGCACACCTCCCGGGCCCAGTACGAGTGCCCGGTCGAAGGTGGCCGCGGTATCGAGGCGCATGGGGTCGTCTCCTGTCGTCAGTCGATGATCACGTGGGGCCCACGGTAGGACCTCAACCGGGCTTCAGGTCAAGATGGTGGGGCCCGACCACGTACGCAGGGAACAGGAAAGATGACCCGACCGCCCGAACACGGTACGAAGGCCCTCGTGAACGAAACGATCAGGGCCGCGACCGTCCGCGTCTTCATGGCGCTCGCCCCGCCCGACGACGCGAAGGGGGAGCTCGAGCAGGAGTTGCGGCCCGCCTACGACGCGTACCCGGGCATGCGGTGGAACCGCGTGGAGGACTGGCACATCACCCTGGCGTTCCTCGGTGAGCTCCCCGTGGCGGCCGTCCCGCTGCTGCGGCAGCCGCTCGCGGACCTCGCGGTGGCCCGCAAGCCCCTGCACCTGGCGCTGCGCGGCGGCGGGCACTTCGACGACCGGGTCCTGTGGACCGGTGTCGACGGCGATCTCGAAGGGCTGCACCTGCTCGCCACCGAGGTGCGCACGGTGGTCAGGGAGTGCGGCATCGCCTTCGAGGAACGGCCGCTGCGCCCTCATCTGACCCTGGCCCGCTCCCGGCGGAACGACTCCTCCTCGGTGCTGGAGGCCGCGGCCGGCCTCGCCGCGTTCGCCGGCCGTACGTGGCCTGCCGAACGCCTCCACCTGGTCGGCAGCAACTTCGGCCGAGGTCCGGAACCGATCCGCTACCGCGACATCGACGCGTGGCGCTTCGCCGACGGGACGGGCGGCGCGGCCGGAACGTGAGCGGGAGGGCGTGCCGGGCGGAGGGCATCACTGATCCCGGGCCCCGCGATCCGGGCTCGGGCCGCCGGCGGGTGGCTCACCTGGCGGAGTGGACGCGCCAGTTGGCTGCCAGGGGCCGGACCCGGACCACTCCGGCACGCACCGCGCGGACGCACACCGGCCGTGGCCTTCCGCTTCGCCGAACGGCTCACCCGCGCCCCCGGCCTCGTACCGCTCCCCGATGCCCGCTCCCCGCCGCCCGTTCGCGGAGGCGGCCCCCTTCAGATGAGGCGGTCGTCGAGAGCGGCGGATCCGGGGAGGCGGA
Source organism: Streptomyces sp. NPDC006544 (assembly GCF_040611715.1). Taxonomy (NCBI): domain Bacteria; kingdom Bacillati; phylum Actinomycetota; class Actinomycetes; order Kitasatosporales; family Streptomycetaceae; genus Streptomyces; species Streptomyces sp. NPDC006544. Next base: position 20,321 of record NZ_JBEXOV010000112.1, read on the forward strand.
CGCCGAGGAACCCGCAGAGGGAGGTGCGCAGTTCGGGCTCGCCTTCGGCTGCCACCGCCCGGTCGACGGCGGCCAGGTCGACACCCAGGACGATCCCGAAGCCCAGACCGGCGGCCTGCGCCGCGAGGTGCAGGTACTGTGCGGCGGCCCCCGCCTCGGCGTGCGCCACGCGGTAGGCGTGCGGGCCGCGAGCGGCGATGTCGGTGGCGGGGTGCCAGGCGAAGGCGATGACCGCTCCGGCTTGGGACACGGCGTAGTTCTTCAGCGCGTAGTCGGGTTGGGACAGCCGGGGGGCGGCTTGCACGGCGACCAGGGCGTGCTCGTCGGGCTCGTAGCGGTAGGCGCCCGGTGCGACACCCTCGATCCGCTGCGCGATCACCCGTATTCCGGTCAGTGGACTCTCCCCGGCCGCCGGGTCCGCCGCCGCGGCGCAGCGCAGGACGGCGGCCAGTTCACCGGCGGTCAGCCGGCCGAGCGGGTCGAGGCGGCCGGCCGCGGAGCGGCGCCGGGTCAGCAGCTCGGACAGGGGGGTCGCGGGAAGCATGGTGTCCGGCAGTCGCAGGGGCTCCGCCGAAGGCCTCGGTGTCGATGATCGCCATCGGCGGCGTCATCGGCGCCGGCCTCTTCGTCGGCTCCGGCGGCGGTATCGCCAAGGCCGGACCGGCCATTCTGATCTCC
>NZ_JBEXOV010000113.1:0-20778 GCF_040611715.1 Streptomyces sp. NPDC006544
CCTCGTCGTTCGCCAGCAGCAGCCGGCCCGCGCCGTCGGTGATCAGCACCCCCTCGCGGACGGCGTGCAGCACCGCGTCGTGGTGCTCGTACATCGCCGACCGGTCCGTGCGGATCGGCTCCCCGCGAGCGGCTCCGCGCGGAGACCGTCCCGGCGATCAGATCCGGGCGAGGCCCATGACCCGGGCGAACTCCTCCGGATCGGCGTCGAAGCCCCGTACCGCCGGGTCCAGCGACCAGCTGCCCGAGGCATCGCGGGTGAACTCCGCGACCGTGGCGGCGGAGGCCTCCGCGACGGCCGTGAAGTCGTGCACGGAGAGCTCGGTGTAGCCCTCGCGGATCCGCAGTCCGGTGCCCGCGACGTCGGCGAACGTCAGGGCCGGGCCGGTGCCCGCCGGCTGGATCACCACTCCCACGACCACGCGGGTCAGCTCCGGCGCGATCCGGTGGAGTTCGAGCGTCATGACCTCGTCGAAGCCGAGGCCCTGCCCGGTCCGGCTGTCTCGGTCGAGCGTGATGGTGCCGTCGGGGGAACGGCTCCCGAAGTGCACCAGGTGCACGGGCTGTCCGTGCGGGTCGGTGGCCGCGTACACCGCGGCGAGTATGTCGAGATCATGGACGGGCGCCCCCGTCGGGCTGGGATCCCACCGCAGCGCGATCTCCACCTTGGCCAGCCCCTTGCGTACTCCGCTCACCGAACTCCCCCTCCACTTACGGTGCGTTGCCCTCCCATGCTGTCACGCGGCCGTCCGCCCGGTCCGGACGACCGTACGTTCCCGGCCAGCCCGACGCGGTGGTGCGGGCGCTTCGCGCCATCGCCTCCCCCTCCCGGACGGGACCGGCTCCCCCACCCCTCCGTGACGGGCGCCCTCCCGTCCGTGACCGGCCACTCTCCCGTCCCGGACCGGATCCGCCGCAGGATCTGCCGCCTCACCGGATCGTGACCCTCAAGTTTTGCTCAGATCTCGTGACACCGTGCCCGGCGACTTCCTAGCTTCCTCCTATACGCGTCCACCCGGCCGCGCGGCACCCCGCGTCTCGTCCGGTCCCGGCGCGCCCGGCGCGACCCCGCGCGCCGCGCGCGACCCCGCGTATCCAAGGAAAGAGTGCAGCATGAAGGTTCCCAAAGCCGGTGCGGTCGCCGCAATGATCGGTCTCGCACTGACCGCGTCCGGGTGCGGCGGTGCCGAGGACAAGGGGAACATCGCGATCGGTATCAAGTTCGACCAGCCGGGCGTCGGCATGCGCGAGCCCGACGGCACCTTCACCGGCTTCGACGTGGACGTGGCGACGTACGTGGCGAAGGAGCTCGGCTACAAGGCCGACCACATCACCTTCAAGCGGGTCCTCAGCAACGACCGCGAGCTGCTGCTGGAGTACAACGAGATCTCGTTCGTCGCGGCCAGCTACTCGATCAACGACAAGCGCAAGGAGAAGGTCGACTTCGCCGGCCCGTACTTCCTCGCCCACCAGGACCTGCTGGTCCGCGCCTCCGACACCTCGATCACCAGGGCCGAGGACCTCAACACCAAGAGGCTGTGCTCGGTGACCGGCTCGACCTCGGCGGAGAACCTCAGGAAGAACCTGGCCCCCAAGGCCAGCCTCCTCGAGCTCGGCGGCTACTCCGAGTGCCTCGTCGCGCTCCAGGACGGCCTGGTCGACGCCATGACCACGGACAACTCCATCCTCGCCGGGTACAGCGCCCGCAAGGGCAACGAGGGCAAGTTCCGGATGCTCGGGCTGAACCTGAGCAACGAGAACTACGGCATCGGCATGAGGAAGGGCAGCCCCGAGCTCCAGGGCAAGATCAACGCCGCGATCCGCAAGATGATCGACGACGGCTCCTGGGAGGCGGCGGTCAAGAAGAACTTCGGCGCGGACTACAAGTACGAGCCCGCCCCCGCCGCAGCGGGCGGCTGACGACCGTCGCGCCGGGAGCTGCGCCACGGGCCGGCTCCGCGCGGAGGAGCGCTGTCGCGCCGCGCCCGGCATCGGCCCGGGCTCCCGCCGCGCCGATCGCGCACGGCGGGAGCCGGGGGTGGGTCGGAGCCGGACTACGGGGCGTCCAGCTGCGCCTGGCTGTGGGCGTAGAGGACGCGCTCGCACACCAGGCCCAGGCACCTCCCCGACCCGCCGTCCTCGAGGGCCTCGGCGTTCACCGCCGGACCGTAGTGCTCCGAGACCGACCACAGACGCCGCGCGCCGCGTTCGTAGTAGAGGTCTTCGGCGCCCGTGGCGGTCTTGATCGCGCTGCCGCTGGACACCAGCTCACCGTTGCTCCACCGGTATCGCCAGAGGTTGCCCGGGTCGTTGTGCCCGGCGCTCTGGTTGACGTACAGCGTCCCGCCCGTCGCCAGCGCGCCCTGGGCGCCGCCGTTCGGCATCGGCAGGTAGTTGGCCCAGCCCTCGGCCGCCACCTCGCCGGAGCGGTTCTCCAAGTTCTTGACGGGGAAGGACGCGATCCGGCCGGGCGACGGGTAGCCGCTCTCCGGACGGCAGTACTCGCCCATGATCAGCCGGTCCGGGGTCGTGCTGCGGTCGAGCGACAGGTAGGACGCCTTCGGAGCGCCCGTGCTCACGCACGCGAACGAACCCGAGGGGTTGGACTGCGCGGCCTTGAACTTCCAGGCCGCCACCTGGGGCATCACGTAGCGGTAGCCGAAGCTGTACCAGACGTTGTTCTGGCGGCCGATCCTGGTCTTGTCCTCGACGTTGGACGTGGTCTTCACCCCGTCGGTGTCCGCGCCCATCGCGTCACCGGCCTTGCCGTCCCCGTTGGGGTCCAGGTCCATGATCTTCTCCATGTCGAAGATCCGGATGCCGTTCCGGGTGTCGGCGACGTAGAGGTAGTGGCCGTACCAGACCATGCCGCCCGCGTGCAGGCCGTTCTGCATGTCCACGTTCGGGTCCGGCACCGTCGAGCCTTCGGCGGAGTGCACTCCGTCGAAGGACACGTGATCTGAATTGTTCATGTACGTCCAGCCCAGCAGCACGTGCCGGTACTTCACCGTGCCGTCGGCGCGGCGCTGCACGAAGGAGATCCGCACGCCCTTCTGGTTGCAGGCGTCGTTCGCCTTCAGCTCGTCGGGGTTGCAGTCGCCGACGTCGTTCCCGTTGCTGTCGCGGCCCGGGTCCCAGTTGTCGTAGGACGCGTAGAGCTGGATGTTCTTGTCGTTGCCGACGCCGTACTGCTCGTTGTCCGCGGCGTCCGAGACGCCGGTCATGGCCTGGGGGATCCACTCGCGCGAGGTCGAGTCGTCGTTCTCCAGGCACCACTTGAGGGCCGGAGCGGGCGCCGTGCCGAACGGGTCGCGGGTGCACGACGCGGTGTTGACCGTGCGGTTGGCATCGGCGAGGAGCTTCGACACGCCCGCCTTGGGCAGTACGCCGTCGAGGCGGGCGACGCGGTCGGCGGTCGCCCCGTTCAACGATCCGGCCTGCAGGGTGAAGTCCGAAGGGTCCGCCTTGCCGCCGGGGGCGGTCCATGCCGAGGTGCCCACGGGTGCCGCAGCGCTCGCCGTGGTCTGCGGGTCCTGATGCCACGCCTCGGGCGGCGGCGGAGGGGTCTCCTCGGCGTGGGCGGGGGCCGACAGGCCGGTCAGCGCCAGCGTGGCCGCGGTCGCGGCCGTCAGCCACGCCCGGCGTATTCGGAGGTGAGACGTGCGGGGGGACGTGCGGGGGGACATGCGTAGTGCCTCCGTTGTAGCCGCTGTTGCTGATGCCGCGACAGCTGATCAACGAAGACTTCCAGGACGCCCGCACGGAAATCAAGGATGACCGGGGGTCAACCACCCACGCCCGAACGGGATGTGGGGTGTTGCCCCGGAATCTCCGATTCCGGGGGCGCGGGACGCTTCCCCGGCAGTGCCTCGCGCCGCTCCCACCTGGCGGCGGACGCGAAAGTCCGGACTGCCGACACTTGGTTTTCACCTGTTCGGCACATGACAATGTGAGCCTCGCTCTGCCACCTGATGCCCCGCCAATTCCCCGGGCGGGAGCGGTGCTTTGAAGAGGTAACCCCACGTGACGAGAATCTCGCATCTGACTCCCTGGGCGGCCGGCCTCGCGGCGGCCGCCCTCGTGCTGGTTCCGGCCTCCGCCACGGCCGGACCGAGGACGGCGACCGCCGCGGCTTCGTCGGCGACCCCGGTGACCTCGGCAGCCCCGGTGAACTCTGCGGCCACGGCCTCCGCCATCGACGCCTACTACGCCTCCGCCGAGGGCAAGACCGGCGCCGCGCTCAAGACCGCGCTGCACGACATCATCAAGACCCAGTCCAAGGTGACGTACGACGGCGTGTGGAACGCCCTGAAGGTCACCGACCAGGACCCCGCGAACCCCAACAACGTGATCCTGGTCTACTCGGGCCGCTCCCAGTCCAAGTCCAGCAACGGCGGCGGGGTCAACGACTGGAACCGCGAGCACGTCTGGGCCAAGAGCCACGGCGACTTCGGCACGGCCACCGGCCCGGGAACCGATCTGCACCACTTGCGGCCCGAGGACGTCACCGTCAACAGCACCCGCGGCAACAAGGACTTCGACAAGGGAGGCAGCCCGGTCGCCGAGGCGCCCGGCAGCTTCACCGACGCGGACTCCTTCGAGCCGCGCGACGCCGTCAAGGGCGACGTGGCCCGCATGCTGCTGTACATGGCCGTGCGCTACGACGGCGGTGACGGCTTCGCCGACCTCGAGCTCAACGACAAGGTCAACAACGGCAGCGCGCCCGCGATCGGCCGGATCAGCGTCCTGAAGCAGTGGAGCCTGCAGGACCCGCCGGACGCCTTCGAGCAGCGCCGCAACCAGGTCATATACGACACCTACCAGCACAACCGGAACCCGTTCATCGACCACCCGGAGTGGGTCGGCTCGATCTGGTAGTCGCCGGCGCCGCGTCCCTCGCGCCCTGCCGGGTGCTACTGCGCGCCGTGGACCATCCACTTCTCGGGGGCGTCGAGCGGTCCGAAGCCGACCTTCTCGTACACCCCGTGGGCATCCGCGGTCGCCAGCAGGATCCGCCGGATCCCGTACGGGGCGAGGTGGTCGCGCACCGCTCCCGCCAGGGCCGTGCCGAGCCCCTTGCCCCGCGCGCCCGGGTCCACGTACACATCACACAGCCACGCGAAGGTGGCCCGGTCGGTGATCACGCGGGCGTAGGCGACCTGGACGCCCGAAGCGGCGTCGTAGACACCCAGGTTGACCGAACCGTCGATCGCGGCGTCCTGCTTCTCCCGGCTCCGGCCCAGGGCCCAGTAGGCGTCCCCGGAGAGCCAGCGGTGGACCCGCTCGCGATCGAGCCGGGCGGGGTCGACGGAGATCTCGTAACCGTCGGGCGACGGCAGCAGCTCATTGTCCATTCCCGCATCCAACACCGCGAGCGGACCCTGTGACCAGCCAATAAGCCGGGACCGGGGCCGTGGGGTCAGAGCCGGTCCGCCAAGGCCTTGAACTCCGGCCAGCTGAGGGCCGGCGGGCGGGGGTCCCAGAGCTTCTGGGCGACGGCCGCCAGGGGCAGCCGGATGCCCTCCGCCACCTGGGCCTGGGTCTGGGAGCCCGCCAGGTCGGCCCAGACGGCGAAGCGTCCGCCCAGTATCTGGCTGTCGAAGCTCTTCGGGACCGCCGTGGTGCCGCGCAGCACCAGTGGGGTCCACTCCTCGTAGATCCGCCGGCCGGTGGGGTACGTGAAGTCGTTCGGCTCGCCCAGCACGTAGTAGAGGTACTCGTCGTTGAGGTTCACGACCTTGCGGCCCTCGCGCAGGTACTCAAGCGGTGGCCGGGCGCCGCCTTCCTTGCCCGTCCAGTACTCCACCTCGATGTCCTTGGCCGGCTGGACGACTCCGCCCGTGAAGAAGCCGTCGTTCCACGCCGCAGGGCGGCGGCCCGCCGAACGGACCACATCCGCACGGGCGTTCAGCCAGCCCGTCGCCAGGTCCTGGACCCGCCCGGCGGCCCCGTAACGCTCCCGCGCAGCGGCCGCGAGCTGCGGGAAGGAGGCCTGCGGGTCCCGGTAGACCAGCGCCTGGTACTCGTCGGCGCCCAGGTTCCAGATCGCGCCCGGGAACAACGGCAGGTACTCCCGCAGGAGTTCGTCCACGAGCTTCGCCGCCGCCGGGTTCGCTATGTCCACCGCGCCCTTGACCGCCCGGCCCTGTACGTCGTGCAGTTGCAGTGCGGGGTACGCGCGCAGGACCGCGCCGAGGTGTCCGGGCGAGTCGATCTCGGGGATCACCGCTATGTGCAGGCGGGCGGCGAGAGCGGTGATCTCGCGCACCTGCGCCTTCGTGAGGTGCGGGTCGGAGACGATCTCGGGGTGGGTGTCGGACTGGATCCGGAAGGCCTGGTCGTCGGAGAAGTGCAGGCCCAGCTGGTTCAGTTTGAGGTCGGCCATCTCGCGCAGCCGGTCCTTTATCCAGTCGGGGGTGAAGTTCTTGCGCGCGATGTCCAGGTTGAGGCCGCGCTGCGGTTTGGCCGGTGCGTCGCGCACGGTTCCCTCGGGGGCCGGACCCCCGCCGCTCACGGCCTGCTTCAGGGTGCGGGTGCCGTAGAAGACCCCGGCCTCGTCGGGCCCGCTGATGCGGACCTTCCCGTCCTTGACGGTGAGCGTGTAGGACTCGGGCTTGGCGGAGCCCTTGGCCCCGAGGGCCAGTTCCACGTCCCCGCTGCGCGGTGTCGCCGATTCGGCGAACTGCATGCCCAGTTCCCCGGCCAGCAGCTTGCCCTCGTCGGCCAGCTCCGCGCGGTCCGCCGGCGGTACGACGATCCGTGCGGTCGGGGCGGGCCGCCAGCCGGGGCCGCGGGCCGGCACGTGTTCGCGTACGGCGGGGATGGTGTGGGGGGCCGTGGACAGTGCGTACGAGCGCGTGGGCGTGGGCGTCGGGGCTACGGCCGGCGGCTCGGTGGAGTCCGGCCGGCCGGGCGGGGCGGAGGGCGGGGGCGGGCTCTCGCCCGTCGCCGCGGTACCGGCCGAGCCGGCCGATCCGCTCGCGCAGCCGGGTATCGCGACAAGGGAGAGCATCGCGGCGACCGTGGCCGTCGCGAGGTGACTCCGTCTGCTGCGCAGCGTCGGTTTCGTCATCGTGTGCTCGTGCGTGTGTGCCCGTGTCCCCCGTACCAAGGTGGCACGGGGGACGCGGGCGCGCTACCGGGGCGGCGGCCGCCAGGCGGGCGCCGCCCGGCGCGCCCGCCCGGGGCGTCAGGCCGGGGCGTCAGGCCGGGGCGTCAGGCCGGGGCGTCAGGCCGGCATCGCGACGGCGGTCGCCGCGATGTCGTGGTCCTGGCCGGGTGCCCCGCCGCCGACGCCGATGGCGCCCACGAGCCGGCCGTCCCGGTGGAGGGGCAGGCCGCCCGCGATGAACAGCAGCGGCCGGTCCAGGGCCGTGGGCAGGGTGTGGAAGGGGCCGCCGGGCTGGACGGCGTCGACCAGGTCGGCGGTCGGGGCGTCCAGCTGGAGCGCGGTGTAAGCCTTGCGGGTGCTGGTCTCGCCGGAGATCAGCACGGCCCGGTCGTCCCGCCGGAAGGCGAGCAGGTGGCCGCCCGCGTCGAGGACGGTGACGCTGATGGCGATCCCGGCCGCCTCCGCGGCCGCCGCGGCGGCGGAGACGAGCCCCTCGGCGTCCGCGCTGGTCAGCGGGGCGACGGCGGTACGGGCGGTGACGGTGGTGGCGGCCGTGGACATGCTGGGAGCTCCTGTGTGGGGTGGGGGTACGGGGCGGGGTACGGGGGCGCGGTACGGGAGGGGGCGGATCAGCGGGGGGTGAGGACCGGGGCCGCCTCGGCCGGGGCACCGGCCCGCGCGGCCGGGCCGCCGCGGCCGTCGTCGCCCGCGCGGCCCGCCGTACGCCGTTCCAGTGCTCCGGAGACCAGGGCGAGGCCCAGGGCGGAGGCGGCGAGGGCGGCGCCGACCCAGTTCGGGGCGGTCCAGCCGAACCCGGCGGCGATGACGACCCCGCCGAGCCAGGCGGCGAGGGCGTTCCCGAGGTTGAAGGCGCCGATGTTGACGGCGGAGGCCAGGGTGGGGGCTCCGGCGGCCTGGTCGAGGACGCGCTTTTGCAGCGGCGGCACGGTGGCGAAGCCGAGGGCTCCGATGAGGACGATGGTGACGGCGGCGCCGGCCTTGGTGTGGGCGGTCAGCGTGAACACCGCGAGGACGGTGGCGAGCGCGCCCAGGGACACGTAGAGCATCGGCATCAGCGCGCGGTCGGCGAACCGGCCGCCGATGAGGTTCCCGGCGACCATGCCGAGGCCGAAGAGGACGAGCAGCCAGGTCACGGAGGTGTCGGCGAAGCCGGCGACGTCGGTCATCATCGGGGTGATGTAGGTGATGGCGGCGAAGACACCGCCGAAGCCGAGGACGGTCATCGCCATGGCCAGCAGGACCTGGACGTTGCGGAACGCGGCCAGTTCGTGGCGGATCCGTACTCCCCCGGGGCGGGGCAGGTCGGGGACGAGGCGTGCGATGCCGAGCAGTCCGAGGACGCCCAGCGAGGCGACGACCAGGAAGGTGACGCGCCAGCCGAGGTGCTGGCCGACGAGGGTGCCGAGCGGGACACCGACGACGTTGGCCACGGTGAGGCCGGTGAACATCATGGCGATCGCTCCGGCCTTCTTCGCGGGGGCGACGAGCTCGGCGGCGACGACCGCGCCGATGCCGAAGAACGCGCCGTGCGCGAGGGAGGCGACGACCCGGCCGGCGAGCATGACGCCGAAGGCGGGGGCGAGCGCGGACAGGACGTTGCCGGCGATGAAGAGCCCCATGAGCAGCATCAGCATGCGCTTGCGGGGGACGCGGGTGCCGAGGACGGCCATCAGCGGCGCCCCGAGGACCACGCCGAGGGCGTAGCCGGTGACCAGGAATCCCGCGGTGGGGATCGACACGCCGTAGGTGCCGGCCACCTCGGGGAGGAGACCCATGATCACGAACTCGGTGGTGCCGATCCCGAAGGCGCCGATGGCGAGGGCGAGGAGTGCGAGAGGCATGACGGGGTGCCTTCCAAGGGGGGGAGATCGTCGCGTGAGGCCGCCGCGTTCGCTTCGACGCGTGCGTGGTGCCACTTCGTCGGCCGTGGCTGATTGCCTGCGCCCACATTAATTGCACACGCGGGTTAATTGCAAGCGCGGGCTATTGCACTCGTCGCCTATCCTGGGGGTACACCTCGAGGAACCCGCAGGAGGAGCCCATGACGGCCACGGACAGCGCACTCACCGCCCTCTCCCAGGGCTGGTGCGCCCTCTCCCTCCTCCACGGGCGGATCGAGGCGCACATCGAGCGCGCGCTCCAGGCGGGACACGGGTTGAGCGTGCGCGAGTACTCGCTGCTCGACGTCCTCAGCCGCCAGCACAGCGGCCCCGGCGGCCACCTGCGGATGCACCAGGTCGCGGACTCGGTGGTGCTCAGCCAGAGTGCGACGACCCGCCTGGTCAGCCGTCTGGAGGACCGGGGGCTGCTGAACCGCTACATCTGCGACACCGACCGTCGGGGCATCTACACCGACGTCAGCCCGGCCGGCCTGGCCCTGCTGGCCGAGGCCCGGCCCACCAACGACACCGCTCTGCGCGAGGCGCTGGACGACGCGGCGCACAGGCCGGAGCTCGCGCCGCTGGTGGCCGCCGTGAAGAACACCCCGGCGGCCCGGTCCTAGGACGGAGGGCCGCCGGGTCGCAGGGCCGCGGCCTCTTGACCCGTCAGGGTCGGCTCGGCGAGGCCGACGGTGCCGACGCGGACGCTCCCGCGGTCGAGGGCGCGATCGAGGGCGCGGCCGAGGGGCTGGACGGGCGGGACGCGGTGGCGCTCGGCTTCGGCGCACCCGTGCCGCCGTCCGTGGGCCGGGCGGTCCCGGGCGCGGGCGTGGGCACGGGCGGGGACGCCGCCGAGCCGGAGGGCGAGGGCGACACCGAGGGCCCGGCCGCCGACGGCGGCGGCGAGGGGACGGTCGGCGACGGTGAGGGCGGCGCGGCCGGCGGTACCGGGTCCGGCCGCAAGGGCGCGGAGTCCGGACCCAGTACGGCGTACCCGACCACCGCGGCGGCCGCCGCGGCCAGCCCGGCCAGCGGCAGCGCGAACACCCGCAGCCGCGCTGGCACCCACGGCATCCTGCGTACCTCCTGCCCCGGCGGCCGCGCCGGGCGCAGCGCGCGCACGGTGATCCCGGCGGCGCGGGCGTCGAGGGCCTGCCGCAGCCGCACCTCGACGGGCCCCTCGGGTTCCCCGTCACGTGTCATATCCGACCCTCCAGAATCCGTTCCAGCGCGTCCAGGGCGCGGCTCGCGTTCGACTTGACCGCGCCCCGGCTGATCCCGAGCGTCTCGGCTATCTCCGCCTCGCTCAGATCCGCCCAGTAGCGCAGCACCAGCACCTGGCGCCGCCGCGGCGTCAGCCGGCCCAGCGCGGCGAGGACCTCGCGGTGCGCCTCGTCCAGGACCACGGCCGCCTCGGCGGACGGTTCGTCGACGGGCGCCGGCGGCGTCCACGCGCGCACCGTCCGCCTGCGGCGCAGCACCGAGCGCGCGGTGTTCACGACGGCGGTGCGCAGGTAGCCCAGCGCGTTGTCCACCTCCGTGATGCGCTCTCCGTGGCGCCGGTACAGCGCCGTGAACGCGTCCTGCACCACGTCCTCGGCGGTGCCCAGGTCGTCCACGAGCAGCACGGCCAGCCGGACCATCCCCAGCCGGTGGGCGTGGTAGAGCTCCGTCACGGTGGGCCGCGGCCCGCCGTCCGGGGCGGCGTCGCCGTAGGCGTGGCCGTACGTGTACCCGTGCCGGTACGCCTCCGACGGCGCGGGCGGTGCCTGCGGGGCGGAGCGGTCGCGGCGCAGCAGGAACGACCACAAGCCCCGCCGCGACCGGAAGGAACCGGCCGCGGCGAGGCCCACGGGTGGTGCGAGGTGGAGCACGGACATCCTCAGCCGTTGGTGCGGCGCCGCACGGCGTACAGGGTCGCGGCTCCCGCGGTGAGCAGCACGGCGGCCCCGGCGCCGAGCGCGGTGGTGGTGGCGGAGGAGCCAGTATGCGCGAGCTCGGGCTCACCGGTCGAAGCGGCGGACGCGGAGGGCACGGGAGCGCCCGAGGGGGCGGGGGCCACGCTGGGGGCGGCGCTCGGAGACGTGCTGGGGGTCGCGCTCGGGGGAAGGCTCACGACCGGCGACGGGGCGGCCGGGGCGGGCGACGCCGGGGCGGCGGAGGCGCTCGGCGCGGCGGGCGCCGCCGACGGCGTGGCGGAGGCGCTCGGCGTGGCGGGCGCCGCCGACGGCGTGGCGGAGGCGCTCGGCGTGGCGGACGCTCCCTGCGCGGCGGAGGCCGGTCCCGCCAGGGCGACGGCCACCCCGGCGGCGGCGACGGCGACGGCCGCCGCCCTGCGGAAGGACAGCGGGGCGCGCTTCAGGTTCTTCACGGTGGTTCTCCACGGTCGGCTGGAGGGCGCGGGTTCACGCCCTCACCCCCGCACGACGCGCGACCCTCCCGGAGGTTGCCGTCGTTTCCGGAAAACTTTTCGCGGCCCGCGAGACGACCTCGGCGCAGCCCCGGCCGGTCCGGGACCGGCCCGCGGACCGGCACCCGGCCGACCCCGAGCGGTCAGGCCGGGATCGGACCCGGACCAGGCCCCCGGTCAGGCCCGGGTAAGCCCCCGCAGTGCCGTGCCGAAGGCGGCCACGCCCTCCTCGATCTCGCCCGCCGTGCCCGCCGCGTAGCCGAGGACCAGGCCCGGGGGGCCCGGGGCCAGCCGGTGCCAGGACAGCGGGTGGGCCTTGACACCGAGGGGCAGGGCCGCCGACGCGAGGGCGGTGTCGTCGAAGCCGGCTCCGTCGAAGGTGACCGTCAGGTGCAGGCCGGCGGCCGCGCCGTGCACCCGCGCGCCCGGCAGCTCCGCGGCGATCGCCCGCAGCATCGCGTCCCGGCGGGCCCGGTGGCGGCGGCGCACGAAGCGCAGGTGGCGTTCCAGTTCGCCGGACTCCATCAGCCGCGCCAGTACCAGCTGGGCGAGGACCGGGTTGCCGAGGTCGGCGTAGCGCTTGGCCTCGATCACGGCGTCCAGGTGGCGCGGCGGGACCAGCAGCCAGCCCAGCCGGAGGGCGGGGGCGAGGATTTTGGAGACGCTGCCCGCGTAGCACACGGCCTCGGGCAGCAGGGCGCGCAGCGCCGGGACGGGGGCCCGGTCGTAGCGGTGTTCCGCGTCGTAGTCGTCCTCGATGACGATGCCTCCCCCGGCCGCCCAGCCGAGGAGTTCGCGGCGCCGTTCCCCGTCGAGCACCGCCCCGGTGGGGAACTGGTGCGCCGGGGTCAGCAGGACGGCCCGGGCCGGGCCGGCCGCCAGGGCCCTCGTGTCGATCCCGCCCGCGTCCACCCGTACCGGCAGGGTTCGCATCCCGCCGTGCTCCAGTTGCCGCCGCGCCCCGAGCGAGCCCGGGTCCTCCACCGCGACGCACCGTACGCCGTCCGCGTACAGCACCTGGGCCAGGAGGCCGAGCGCCTGCGCGACGCCCGCGACCACGACCACCTCGCCGGGGTCGGCCCGGATCCCCCGGCCCCGGGCGAGCCAGCCGGCGATCGCCTCGCGCAGCGCGGGCGTGCCCTGCGGGTTGCCGTAGCCGAAGTCGGCGGGGGTGAGGCCGGCGAGGACCCGACGCTCGGCCTGGAGCCATGCCGTGCGCGGGAACGCGGTCAGGTCGGGCACCCCGGGCGAGAGGTCGATCCGGCACGGTACGGCGCGCAGGGCGTCGACCAGCGGCTCCCGGGCCCGCGGCCCGAAGGGGTCGGCGCGGGCCGGCGGGTCGGTGGCCGGCGCGGCCGGGGACGAAGCCGCGGCCACAACCGGCGCCGCCACCACGATCGTGCCCCCTCGGCCGCGGCCCGAGACCTGCCCGGTCTCCGCCAGCCGCTGGTACGCCTCGGTGACCAGGCCCCGGGAGACCCGGAGTTCGGCGGCCAGGACGCGGGTGGCCGGCAGCCGGCTGCCCACGGGGAGCGTGCCGTCGGCGATGGCCGCGCGCAGCCGGTCGGCGAGCCATTCGGTGCGGCCGCCCGCCGGGGCCCGGCCGATGTCGAGCTGGAGGAAGTCCGATCCGGCTCCCCCGGTTCTGGACCCCTCGGAAGCGTTCTCTTTGGACCTGCCCATGGGTCCATTGTGACGGCAGGCTCGGGGACATGAAGAAGACGTCCGATCCGTCCGCCACGCTCGCCTCGTCCGCTCCGCCGTTGCGCGCTCTCCTCCCCGGCATCGTCGGCATGATCCTCGTCGGCAGCAGCGTCACCGTCTCCCGCTCCCTCGTCGATGCGCCCCTGTTCGGTGTCCAGGCAGTCCGTTACGCGGCGGCCGCGCTGCTCCTGTTCGCTCTGGCCCGCGTGGCGCGGGTGCGGATCGTGGCGCCCCGCGGCCGGGAGTGGCTGTGGCTGGCGGGGATCGCCGCGACCGGACTGGTGCTGTTCAACGTGGCCGTCGTACGGGGCGTCGCGCATGCCGAGCCCGCCGTGATCGCCGTCGCCGTGGCCTCGGTGCCGGTCCTGCTCGGGGTGCTCGGCCCGCTCCTGGAGCGCCGCGGGCCCAGCCGCCGGGTGCTGCTGGCCGCGCCGGTGGTCGTCGCCGGGGCCGTGCTGGTGGAGGGGACGGGCCGGACCGACGCGGCCGGGGTGGGCTGGGCCGTGCTCGCGCTGGGCTGCGAGGCGTGCTTCACCCTGCTCGCGGTGCCGGTGCTGCGGCGCCACGGCGCGTGGGGGGTGTCGCTGCACGCGGTGTGGATGGGCGCGGTGATGCTGGGGGTGCTCACGGTGTGCGTCGAGGGGCCTTCGGAACTGGTGTCGGTGACCCCGCGCCAGTGGGCGGCGTGCGGGTACCTCGCCGTCTTGGTGACGGCGGCGGCCTTCCTCCTCTGGTACCGCACGGTGGCCGCCGTGGGTTCCGGCCGGGCCGGGCTGCTGAGCGGGATCGCGCCGCTGGCCGCGGCCGGGGCGGACGCCGCCTGCGGCAGCGGGGTGCCGGGACCGGCGGTGTGGCTGGGCCTGGCCGTGGTCGTCGCCGGGCTGGCGGCGGGGGTCCGCCCGGAAGGGGCCCGCTCCGGCCCGGCCGGCACCCGGACAGCCCCTGCGGGTGCGCCGGCAGGGGCCACGGCGGGCACCCCCGCAGAGGCCGCGGCAAGAACCCCCGCGGGAACCCCGACAGGGCCCCTCGTCGCCCTCGCCTCCGGCGCCCCGGCCGCTGCCGCGGCTTCGCCGACCGCGCGTGCGCCTCGTCTCCCCCGGGAAGCGGCCGCCCCTTGAGCCCTCCGGGCTCGTGGATCACCATCCGCAGGTGGCAACGCCCCCGTACAGCAGCTGGATGCGGTACTTCTCGCCCACCGCCCAACACCGCGGACTCGACCTGGTGCGTCTCGGCGTGTGTCTCGGCGTGAGCGTGCAGCAGCGTGTGCTGCCGGTCGTCGGGCCGCGCGTCCTCGACCGGCGGTCCGCTCACTGACTGGACAGCTTGCGGATCGCGGCACTTCAGGCCCATGGACATAGCAGTGGGCCGTCCTGGACTTGTGTGAGCCGGTGGGTCGCCGGGGCGGTGTGTCCGGGCCCTGGGGGTGCACCCGCGGCATTAGGTGCTCGCGGGCACCAGCACGACGGCCGTCCCGTAGGCACACACCTCGGTTCCGACATCGGCGGCTTCGGTGACGTCGAAGCGCATCATCAGCACCGCGTTCGCGCCGCGCGCCTTCGCCTGCTCGATGAGCCGTTCCATCGCCTGGTTGCGGGTCTCCACCAGGGTCTTGGTGAGGCCCTTCAGTTCGCCGCCGATCATCGACTTGAGGCCCGCGCCGATCTGGCTGCCCAGGTGGCGCGAGCGCACGGTGAGGCCGAAGATCTCGCCGATGACGTTCTCGACCCGGTAGCCGGGGACGTCGTTGGTCGTCACGATCATGACGCCGGTCTGCTGTGCGCCGGGCCCACCGCCGTAGTCATCGATACCCATGGGATCCACTGTGGCGGCGCCGGGCGGCGGCCGCATCCGGAGGCGGCCTCAGGTCAGCCGCACGGCGAGACCGGACTCGTGCGCCACCACGACGGCCTGGGCGCGGCTGGACGGTCCCGGCTTGCTCATGGAGCGGTGGACTTGGGTCCCTTGACCGTGGCGGGACTGAGGACGAGGCGTACGGCGATGTCGGCGTTGGACAGCCCGGCCCCGTCCAGGCCGGGGACTTCGCGTTCGCGCGGGGCCAGGGTGTCCAGGCCGGGGCGACGCGGAGCGCGGACGGCGGCCGCGACGGCGTACGTGTCCACGCGCCCGCGCAGGGCTCCCGGGCTGAACAGCATCCCGCCGGCGTGCACGGTGGCGATGGCCGCGAGCCGACGGTGAAGTAGACGCGGACGCCGAGCCCGGTGCTGATCAGGACGGGCACGGGAAAGCGGCGGCGCAGGACGAGCGGCAGGTAGACGGCGGCGGGCAGCGCGTAGGCCAGGGTATCGGTGTCGCGCCAGTAGCCTTGCGGATCGGACCAGTTGTGGAGCATGCCGGCCGAGATCCGGAGCGGCCGACGGCGTACGCGATCTCGGCGACGGCCCGGCCGGCGAGCCGCGGCGCGCCTGGAGCCCGGCCCCTCCCTCCCCTCCCGCGGATTGGGCATATCGGGCTAAATCGCGGTGCGTCAGCCGGGTTTCACGGGCTGTCGTCGCCATAGTCGTCGGTGGCAACCGCCTGGTTGCCGCCCCGCGCCGTGTTCTGCGGCCGGGCAGACGTCTTTTCAGAGGAGCCGGCTCATGCTGAAGCCCACCAGGACCATCCTCGCTCTTGCCGCCGGAAGCCTGGTGCTCGGCCTGGTAGGGGCGGGCGCCGCCGTCGCGGACGAGGGCCCGCTGGTCACCACCACCCCCAGGCAGGTCATGGACGACGACCAGGACTCCGACGACCTCGCCGATTCCGACGACGACTACCAGAACCGGAGGCACGCCCGCGGCATCGTCATCTCGCGCGGCCCGCTGACCCTGCGCAGCCGGCCGACCACCCACTCGCACAAGGTGGGCCGGGTGCACCCGCACCAGAAGCTCACCATCGAGTGCAAGAAGCGCGGCGAGCGCGTCGACGGCAACAACCTCTGGTACCTGCTGGACGGCAACGACGACCACGACGGCCAGGACGGCATGGACCCGATCAGCACGACCATGGACCGCAAGGACCGCTGGGTCTCCGCCCGCTACGTCAAGAACCTCTCCGAGGTGAAGTACTGCCGCTCGTAGCGGTACCCGGCCGGTCTGACCGGTCCTGACCCGCGCTCACCTGTACCGCCCTGCGGACCCGGATGTGACAGGACCCCATGGGCCGTCCGGCCCGCAGGGCGGGTGCCGGCGACGACCATGGCCGTCGGGGCCGCTCTCGCGGGATCCTCCTCGTCCGCGGGTACGGCGGACCGGCCGCGGCCTCCCCCAGCGCGTCGCCCACTCTCTCGACGAGCACCTCGCCGGGCGTCTCCCCCGCCCCGCCGGCTCAGGCTTCCGGACGGACGGCTCGCGGGCCCACGCAGCGCGCGCCGTAGGCCCGTACCCGCTCGCGCAGTTCACGGTCCGCCGTGACCACGACGCATCCGCCGCGCTCCGCGCAGGCCGCCGCCAGCTCCACGATCCGGTCGTCTCCGCTGCCGGGCGCCGGGTCCACCCGTACGCCGGGCACGGATGCGACGCCCCGGGCGGCGCCCTCGACGACGAGGACGATCTCTTCGCCCTCGTCGCGCTCGGCCAGCCGGTCGCGCAGCCGTTCGGCGGCGCCGCGCCGGTCGCGCCACCAGCCGTCCGGAACCGACCCGACGACGTTGGCACCGTCGACGATCAGCACGGTCGTGCCGTCGTTCACGCCGTTCACGTCCTCCACGTCGTCGCTGCGGTCACCGACCCAGTATGGGCACCGGCTGCGGGTCCCGGCGGACCGGCGGACCGGCGGACCGGCGGCCGCGGCCCTAGAAATCGCCGTAGTTGACCTGCCAGGTCGCCAGGCCCATCCGGCGCCAGATGGCCACCACCCGGTCGCGGTCGTCCAGGGACACCCGGACCGCGTACCGGTCGCGTACGTGCGCGTTGAACAGCTCCGCCTTGACGACGTCGTCGCGGCGCGTGTCCCCCGCCGCGCGCATCCACAGCTCGTCGTACGGAACCCCGTGCTCCCGCAGCCACGCCTCGGTCGGCTCCCGGTACTCCTCGCCCCGCCCGGACAGCAGCACGATGACGTCGCCGTCGGCCCGCCGGAAGGAGTCCAGGGCGTCGCGCACCGGCCCGTTCAGCGTGTCGATGCCGCAGCGCGAGAAGTCGTACGGATTGCGGGCGCCGGTCATCGCGAGCGTGCCGTCGATGTCGCACATCACCGCTGCGGGCAGGGACGGGTCGGGGACGTACGGGGACACGTCCGGCTGGTCGTTCAGCCATTGCTCGGTGAGCCGCCAGCCGCCCTTGCGGGCCTTCGCGTGCTTGTCGGCGAGTATCCGGATGATCTCCTCGCCGACCGGCCGCTCGCGCGCGGCATCGCGGCGCAGGCACTCCTCCACGGGCACGCCGGTGTAGTCGTGCACGACGAAGGTCGCCCGCCCGGCGACCGCGGCCTTCAGCCGCTTGGGGATGTACGAGGTCAGGTGGGTGTTGTCGACGACCACGTCGAAGCCGCCCTCGACGGCGGCGCTGACGGCCGCGTCCTGGATGTCCAGGACGGTCTGCTCGTGCTTGTACGAGCGCGCCCGCTCGGGGTCCGGCACATCGAGCATGGCCCGCAGGTCGTCGAGGTTGACGCGGCGCATCCGCCCGCCGGACGTCGCCTGGAGGGCGCGGGCGGCGGTGGTCTTCCCGGAGGCCGGCAGACCCGTCATGACGTGGACCACCGGGAGCGCGGGGGCCTCCGTGACGGGCTCGGCCGCAGGGGTGGCCGCGGTCCGGGGCTCGGCCTCGGCCGTGGTTTCGGCCTCGGCCTCGGCCGTGGTTTCGGGGGCTTCGGGCACGGTTCAGTTCTCCTCGTCGTTCGTGAAGGGGTCGGACGCCTCGGGACGCACCTGCCGCCAGGTGATCAGTTCGGTCGGCCTGCCGTCGAGGCGCTGGAACAGCGCGCCGCGGATCGCGCCGTCGCGGATCCCGCGGGCGGCGCGCGCGAACGCGCCCCGGTCGGCGGCCAGGTGGGCGAGGGACGCGTACGCCTCGTCGACGGCGCGCTCGCGGAGAGCGGCCTCGTCCTCGAGCCGTTCGATCACCGAGCGCACCCATTGGTCGAACTCGTCCGGCACCTGTTCCAGGAGCGCGTCGAGCGGCTTGCCGCCCGAGGCCTCGATGTCGGCGACGGTGCAGTTGAGGCCCTGGGCGAGCTGCTTCGCGGGCAGGCCGGCGAACCGCTGGATGCCGTGGCCGCGCCAGATGTCCCGCTCGGTCACGCCGGTGAGCACCTTGTGGAGCCGTACGTACTCGGCGATCTTGGCCTTGGCGCGGACACCCGAGGCGAAGCGCAGGACGAAGCCCTCGGCGTCGGTGCCGGTCGCGCCGGCGCCGCCGGGCAGGGTGCTGGAGGCGGTCAACGCGAGCAGTTCGTCGAGCGGCATGGCGGGCCACACGGTGACGACGGAGCCGATGCCCTGCCAGTGGACGGCGGCCTCGGCGAGCGGCACCTCGGTGCCGTCGGCGCCCTCCGTCCGGTACGCGGCGAGGAGGACCAGGTCGCGGCGGTCGCCGTAGTCCACGACGATGCGGTTCTGCGGGTAGAGGATCTCCGCGAGGTACGTGGTGCCGGGGACCAGGGCGGAGGTGTCCCGTGCGTCCAGGCGGCGCTGCGCCCAGGTGGCCTGGGTGCTGGTGAAGGACCCCTTGGACGCGACCCGCCACGTGCCGGCGTAGTGGAAGACCACTCCGAGGCTGCCGTCGACCTTGTCGTACACCTCGAACGGTTCGTCCGGCAGGGCCGGAGCGTAGGGCTGTCCGGACGTGTGCTCGCCGACGTTGAAGAACTTCGGCAGCGGCAGTGCGACGACCGCGCCGGTGACGTCGTCGGCGACGAGCCCGCGACAGCGCGTGGTGACCTGGTTCCAGACCCGCTCGTACTGGGCGGTCCGGGTGTAGGTGTAGAGGGACAGCGGCAGCTCGGGGTGTGACTTGCGGGTCACGTGTCCGGCGCCGATGGCCTCGGTCAGCGCCTGCGCGGGCATCAGGTCGTGCAGAGTCAGGCGGTCCTGGCTCATGGGGTTCCTCCCGGTTCGAGATGCCTCATTCTCGGTGGTGGGAGGGGGTGACCGGAACCGAATATCCGCCCGTTACCGCAGGTCTGGGGCGCTGCCGGGACTTTTGGTCACCAGGCCCGGGGCCAGGCGCCGCAGGAGCGGGAAGAGCGGCGCCGTGAGGGCGTACCCGGCGCGGTGGAGCGGGGCCGATTCAGTGGGAGATGCAGAGTTCGTTGCCCTCGGGGTCGGCGAGGGTGCTCCAGGTGTAGGGGCCCTGACTGCCGTCGTGCAGGTGAACGGCACCCTTGGCGAGGAGTCTGTCGACGACGGCCCGGGGATCGTCGTCGCCGGTGCGGACGTCGAGGTGGACGCGGTTCTTGACGGTCTTGGCCTCCTCGATGCGCTGGAAGAGGACGCGGGGCGCCCGTTCCAGCCCTTCGGGGTGACGGATCGCCTGGCCGGCCTTCCAGACGAGGGCGCCCCGGTGGGTGGTGGTGTCCTCCTCGCCGGCGTGCCCGGCGGCGATCATGCTGCGGATGAACTCCTCGTCGCTGGGCTCGACTTCCCATCCGAGGGCGTCGGCCCACCAGTCCGCGAGGGCGTGCGGGGCGGCGGAGTCCACGGTCACTTGAAACGTGTAGGCCATGACGCGACCCTACTGAGCGGCCCCGGCCGACGCCACCGCGACGGACGCGCCGGCCCGGTCAGGTCGTTGCGCCCGTCACGCACCGGGTGTCGCTACCCTTTCCGGGACAAAGCCCCCTTCCCCCGTCCCAGTTCGACAGCCGGCGGATCCCTTCGGTCCGGCCGCCCGGCGGTCCCGTGCGCGGCCGCCGCGGACCCGGCCCCGCCCCTGACCAGTCCGAGGGACGCGATGACCTCCACCGCACGGCGACGCGGGATCCTGCGGCCCCTGGCCGCGCTGCTGTTCCCGCCGGAGCCCGGCGGTCCGCAGTCGCCCCACGGGGTGCTGCCGCCCCTGCTGATCGTCCTCACCTTCGTCAGCGGCGTGGTCGACGCGGTGAGTTACCTGGGCCTCGGCCACGTCTTCGTGGCCAACATGACGGGCAACGTGGTCTTCCTCGGCTTCGCGATCGCCGGGGACCGGTCCCTGTCCGCCCCGGACTCCCTGCTGGCGCTCGGGGCCTTCCTGGCCGGGGCGCTGGCCGCGGGCCGGCTGCGGCGGGCCGACGGGGCCGCGGTAATGTTCGCGCCGCTGGTCGCGCTGCAGACCGTTCTGGTGGGCGGGGCGCTGGCCCTGACCGCGATCGGCAGCGGCCCCCCGGGCGTCATCGCGCTGCTCGCCCTCGGCATGGGCCTGCAGAACGCGGTGGTGCACCGGCTCACCGTCCCCGATCTCACCACCACCGTCGTCACCAGGGCGCTGACCGGCCTGGCGGCCGATCCGTGGGGGCCGGCCTCGCTGCGCCGCCTCGTCACCGTCGCGGCCCTGCTGCTCGGCGCCCTCGCCGGCGGCCTGCTGGTGCTGGGCCCCGGGCCGGTGTGGGCCCTGGCCCTGGCGGTGGTCCTGCTCGCCTCGGTGGTGCTCGCCCGGGTGCTCCCCGCCCGGCGCGGAGCCGACGGAGCCGACGGGGCCGGCGACGGGAGGCGGCTGCCGTCGTAGGGACCGGGCCGCCGCG
>NZ_JBEXOV010000114.1:0-20323 GCF_040611715.1 Streptomyces sp. NPDC006544
CTCGGGGCGCCATAGGCGCGGCGGGACTCCTCGTGGATCTGCCCGATCTCGGCCACCAGCTCGTCCCCCTCGCACGCTGTGACGGCGGCGGCCGGCGACGGGCGGCGAGGTAGGCGTAGTAGCCGGCGCGGGAGACCTTCAGGGCCCGGCACAGCAGCGACACGCTGCAGCCGTCAGGGCGGTCGGGGCCGACCTTCTCCACGTCGACGAACGCGTAGCGTGCGGCTACGTCTACTTCGTCTTGTGGTTCGCGAAGAAGGCGGTCGCTTTCCCCGGCACATCGATGGTTCCCTCGGCGCTGACGCCGATATCCCGGGCGACCTCGGTGACCGTCTTGCCCGACGAGTGCACCAGGGCCACCGCGTCGCGCTTGAACTCGGCCGTGTACCGCTTGCTCGTATTGCTCTTCTTGCTCACTACCTGAGACTGCTTCCTCCGGGACTGTCCGTCCCAGTATCAGGCTGTCCAGCTCAGAGGGGGAACTTCAAAGGTGTGTTCTCGATCCACTTGGCGAACCAGGATCTCAAGCCGAGGTCCAGAGACAGCTCCGATGCGACGGGACACGGCCAAGCTACGCCGGGTGATTACTGGGCGGTGTAGCCGCCGTCGACGGGCAGGGCGATGCCGGTGACGTAGCTGGCGCCGGGGCTGCACAGCCACAGGACGGCCTGGGCGATCTCCTCGGCGGTGCCGAGCCGGTCGATGGCTTGGCCGGCTTCGGCCTGGCCGCGGTCGAGTTCCCCCTTGGCGATCATGGTGTCGACCATGGGAGTGGCGATGGTGCCGGGGCAGACGGCGTTGATGCGGACGCCGCGAGCGCCGTACTCGAGGGCGGCGCTCTTGGTCAGACCGATCACTCCGTGCTTGGTGGCGTGGTACGCGGCGCGGCCGGGGTTGCCGACGAGGCCACCGAGGGAGGAGCAGTTGACGATGGCGCCGCTGCCCTGGGTGCGCATGTGCCGGAGTTCGTGCTTCATGCTTGCCCAGATGCCGCGCAGGTTGATGCCCTGGACGCGGTCGAACTGCTCGGCGCTCTCGTCGGCGGCGTCCGTGGGCGGGGGCATGATGCCGGCGTTGTTGTAGGCCATGTCGAGGCGGCCGAAGGCGTCTATGGTCCGGTCGACGGCAGCGGCAACCTGGTCTTCGTCGGAGACGTCGCAGACCAGCGCGAGAGCTTGGAGGCCAGCGTCGGTGAGTTCCTTCGCGGCGGCGTTGACTGCCTTGCCGTCGATGTCGGCGAGGGCGACGGCGGCGCCCGCTTCGGCGAAGGCGCGGGCGGCGGCCAGGCCCATGCCGGAGGAGGCGCCGGTGATGAAGGCGACCTGCCCGGTGAAGTCGTAGGTGGGGTTCATACGGCTCTTGTCCCGTCGAGAGGTGAAGTGGGCCGGGATGCCGGTGGGCGTCAGCGCCGGGCTGACGGGATCAGGAGGCGGCTTCGAGGGTGATGCGGTCGGCCCGGCCGAGCTGGTCGGCGCTGACGTCGAGGTGGCCCAGGATGAGCAGGTCGGCAGAAGCAGCAAGCCCGTCCCGGTAGAAGAGGGCAAGGTTGCCCCAGGGGGCGTAGTAGGCGATGTCTCCGGTCTTGGCTGCGGCCGGTTCGGGGGCGCCAGAGGTGTCCAGTCTGCCCGGCAGGTCGGCGACCCGCTCCGTGCCGTGGAAGCCCTCCAGGTCCAAGGTGAGCGGGAGCAGGTCGGCAAAGTCGCGGGCGGCGGGGCTGTCGTTCAAGGTGGCCTCGACGGAGCGGCCGTCGAGGGTGACGCGGATGTCCATGGCGGTGCTCCTGCTGGAGGCGGGCGACGGGGAGGCTGGTGTGGGGGACGGGGCGGTGGATGCTGCCGTCTCCCGTCCTGCAGGGGTCGAAACGAAAGACGAACGGGACGGCGCGGCTTCTTGTGAGGCGCTGGAGCAGCGGCGGTCACGGCCAGCGGCAGGGCGGCTGCTGAAGCGATGCGGACCAGACCGCGATGGACTGCCTCCACGGGGCCGCCGCGGCGCTGGCACAGGCCCACGCCCTCGGTGACGAAGACGGTCTGACCCAGCGCGTGGCGATGCCAGTGGGTGCGGGCGCCGGGATGAAGTGCACCAGGGAGCCGGTGACCCGGGACGGGGCGGGGGCCGCGGCGACGGCGTCGATGTAGACATCGCCGGTGAACCAGTCGGCGGGGCCCTTGACGGTGTCGATCGAACTGCGGGTGATCTGCATGATCGCTCTTTCGGGCGGCGGGCGGTTCAAGGCTTGAGGAGGGTCTTGATGGCGCGGCGCTCGTCCATGGCCTTGTAGCCCTCGGCGACCTGGGCGAGGGGCAGAGTGAGGTCGAAGACCTTGCCCGGGTCGATCCGGCCCGCAAAGACGCGGTCGACCAGGTCGGGCAGGTAGCGGCGCACCGGGGCGGGGCCACCGCGCAGGCCGACGTGGGAGAAGAACAGCTCCTGACCGTCGACGGCGACGTCGTGAGGGACTCCGACGAAGCCGACGCTGCCGCCCGGGCGAGCCGAGCGCAGAGCCTGGCTCATGGCCTGGACGGTACCGACGCACTCCAGGACGCTGTCGGCACCGATCCCGCCGGTCATCTCCTTGATCTTCTCCACGCCCTCGTCGCCGCGTTCGGTGACGATGTCGGTGGCGCCGAACTCCCGGGCGAGCTTCTGGCGGGGTTCGTGACGGGACATGGCGATGATCCGCTCCGCGCCCATCTCCTTGGCCGCGATCACCCCGCACAGGCCGACCGCGCCGTCGCCGACGACCACGGCGGTCGAGCCGGGCTTGACCTCGGCGGCGTCAGCCGCCCACCAGCCGGTGCCCATCACGTCGGAGACAGCGAGAAGACCGGGCCACAATTCCTCGCCGGGCACTTCGTCGGTGGCGACCAGGGTCCCCTGGGCGTTGGGGATGCGCACGTACTCGGCCTGGCAGGTGGACATGAACTCGCGGTGCAGACAGTTCGACTGGAAGCCGTTCTTGCAGTTCACGCAGGTGTTGTCGGAGGTGGCGAACGAACCGACGACGAACTGGCCCGGCCGGAGCGAGGTGACCTCGGAGCCGACCTCCTCCACGAAGCCGACGTACTCGTGCCCCATCGGGTGCGGGTCGCCGATCGGCTCCGCACCGCGGTACGGCCACAGATCGGAGCCGCACACACAGGTGACGGCCGTACGGATGACCGCATCGGTGGGGTGGAGGATCTTCGGAGCTTCAACGGTCTCGAAGCGGACGTCGCCGGGGGCGTGAATCACTGCGCCGCGCATGAGGGGGTCTCCTTCGCGTGCTGGGGGATGCGGTGCCGGGTGTGCCGGCCGCTGTGGGTACGGGGTCGGTGGGGCCGTCCACCGATACGGCTGGGCGGGGAAAGCACCACGACATCCAGGTAACCCGTATTTCGCGCGTGCAGCGAGTCACTGACAAGGGGTGTACCGGCAGTACATCCCTCCCCCGGCGTGCCGGACGTACGGTCGGAGGGTGGACAACCAGGAAGAGGTCCGCGAGTTTCTCACCTCGCGGCGCGCGAAGATCACCCCTGAGCAGGCGGGGCTCCCCGCCGGAAGCCGCCGGCGCGTCCCGGGCCTGCGCAGGAGCGAGGTCGCGGCGCTCGCCGACGTCAGCGTCGAGTACTACGCCAAGCTGGAGCGCGGCAACCTCGCCGGTGTCTCACCGGCCGTCCTCGAAGCCGTCGCCCGCGCTCTCCAGCTCGACGACGCCGAGCGCGCCCACCTGCTCCATCTGGCCCAGGCCGCCGACGGCACCGACGCCCTCACCCGGCCCCGCCGCCGGCGTACCAAAGACCAGTGGAAGCCGCACCGCCGCCTGCAGTGGACCCTTGAGGCCATCACCGCCGGACCCGCCTTCGTCCGCAACGGCCGCATGGACCTCCTGGCCACCAACCAGCTCGCCCGCGCCTTCTACGCCGACGTCTACGCCGACGTCTACGCCTCGCCGCACAACCAGGCGAACCTGGCCCGCTTCCAGTTCCTCGACCCCGCCTCACGTCGCTTCTACCCCGGCTGGGACCTCGCTGCCGACATCGCCGTTGCCATCCTGCGCACCGAAGCCGGCCGCAGCCCCCACGACAAGGACCTCCACGATCTCGTCGGCGAGCTCTCCACCCGCAGCGACGCCTTCCGTACCCGCTGGGGCGCCCACAACGTCCGCCACCACGGCACCGGCACCAAGAGCTACCACCACCACGGACCTGACCCTCGCCTACGAAGGACATGGCCGCCGAACCCGGCCTCACCCTCACCATCTACGCGGCGGAACCCGGCTCGCCCTCGGAAGAGGGCTTGCGCCTGCTCGCCACCTGGGCCGCCACCCAAGAAGCGATCTCCCTCACGCGGCACGCATCCAGCTGACGGCACAACGGGCGGCCAATCCTCTCCGCAGCTCAGCACGTCCCCTTGGGTAACCGGGGGGCGACCTGCGCCGCGAGGCCCTGGAGCTGATGTCGACGGCGCGGGAGATCGAGCAGGACCTACCCACCGGCGGCGACTCCCAGGCGACATAACCGCGCTCGACGCGGGCCCTGGCGGGTGTCACGGTGCCCTGTGACAGGGAACCTGAACTGTGTGCCATCGAGCTTGGATCCCTGGGAGCTGATCAGGGCTGGCGCTGGCGGAGAATTCAGCCGACAGTCGCCATGAGGACCAGCCTGATCAGTACAAGGCCGGTAATCACTGTTCCGGCGATGAGCAGGGGGCTGCGTGCGTGTCGCAGGAGGCGGCTACCGCACCAGACTCCGTAAGCGGCCAGGCCGCCGGAGGTGAGCGCGATGAGGACACCGGCTACCAGTCCATCCATACCCAAGCCCATGAGGATTGAGGCGATGACGTAGACCAGGAGAAATTGTGGGATCCCCAGAAGCCATACCTTCCGCACTTCGGCCGGTTTTGGGGCGGCTGGGGGCAGGAGCGCACTTGGCCTGGGGGGCAGAACCGGCGGGGGAGGGACTGCGGGGATGCTGTAGGAGGGATTGTGTGCCGGTGGGGGTGAGGTGGAGAGCGGCTGAAGAGCTGTGCGCAGCCGTTCGGCAAAGCTCGGGTCTGCCCGCAGTTCGTCGGCGATCACGGAGCCGACGATGCCCGCTGCTCCCTCGCCAGGCTGCTCATGCAGGCGGGCCAGTGCAGAGGCTCCGAGAGTGCTCCTTCCGAGTTGGCCCCAGATCAGGGCGCGCACTGTTGCAGTCTGCTCCGCCGAGGCCGACGTACCCCCGGTCAGTACTCGTATCGCGGCAGCGGGTAACTCTGAAGCCTGCATCCCGATCCTTCCTGGACATCGGTAGGACCTGATCGTATGGACATCTGCCGTTCCGAGGAACAGAGCAGCCTCACGAAGTACAACTTGGGTGGCAATTGAATAAGGTTTACTGTCACAGGACACACGCACCTGGTGTCACGCCAGCCCCAGCCTGTGAGGCCTATGAGGCTCACAGGCCGTTCCCCCAGGTCGACGGGGTGAGCTGTGAGGGTGTGAGCCTGTGAGACGGAGCTCGCGGCCGTGCTTCTTGTCCTCTGGCAGGCGATCTTGACCGATTGCCAAACCCGGCCGTCACCTCCCGGGCCTGCTCCGCGGTGAGCGGCGGCCGCGCCCTGCGCCCTGGCTCGACGGCCAGCACGTCGTCTTCGGCGAGGTCACCGAGGGCAAGGGTCTCGTCGACAAGATCGAGCGCGCTCCTCGCCACCGTCCTGCGCCTGCCCCACCCCGCGCGGGACCGCACCGACCTGGCGCGCACGGCCGCCGGGATCTCGGGCCTGGTGGCGATCGTCCAGCACGACCGCGGCGACCAGGCCGACGCGCACCGCTGGTTCGCCACCGCGGCCAGGGCCGCCCGCGAGTCTGGAGACCGGATGACGGCCTGGGTCCTCGGCCGCCACGCCATGGTCGGCCTGCACTACGGCGCCCTCGGGTAGGCCGCTCGCATCGCCGCGCAGGCCTGCCGGGAGGCAGGCACCCGCCCGTCCGGCGCGGCCGCACTCGCGGCTGCCGTCAACGCCCGTGCCCTGGCCGCAGTCGGCGACCTCCCCGGCGCCCGCCGGGCGGTGGACGTCGTCCGAACCCTGGCCGAACAGCTCGAGGGCCCCGAGTCGGCGGACACCTGGTTCGGGTACCCGCCCCAGAAGCTCGCGGTGCACCTCGCCCAGGCGTACACACTGCTCGGCGACACCCGCGCCGCGTACCGGGCGCAGGACGACGCCCTGGCCCTGACGGTCTCGCCGTCGGTGATGACCCGCGCGCTGATCGCCATGGACACCGCCGCGTGCCTGCGGGTCGACGGAGATCCGGGCGAGGCCGCCGCGATGGCCGCCGCCGTCTACGACCGCCTACCGCCCGCCTACCGGAGCGGCCTGGTGCACTCCCGGGCCCAGCTGCTCCAACTGATCGACTTCCCAGCCCAAACCGGTCGGACCGTCGCCGAAGAGCGGATGAGTTCGGGGCATGGCGGTCCGTCAGTGGTCTCTGGCCGGCAGGAGCCGCCGACAGCGTGCCAGGCACCGGTGCCGTTGAACGAGCCAGGGCCGGCAGTCGCCTGGATACGGCGCAGCAGGGGAGAGAAGAGCGACGGCGGTTCGAAGGGGGAGCTCACGGCCGCGGTGTACGCCGCTCGTTCCGGGGGTGTCGAATCCGGTTCGGACTGGAGTAGGCCGTAGTCGGTGGTGAGCCGGTCGGCGATCCGCTCCCACCAGCGCGGGTTGAATCCGGTGAGCAGGATGCGGGACGGCATGCCGGGGCGCTGGAGGCTGATGCCGCCGCTTTCGCGGCGGTAGCGGAGACCGGTCACCCCCGAGTCGTCCTCGAGGAGGAACTCGGGCCTGCCCCCTCTCGCACGTCCGGCCTACTCGGAGCGGGACGGCTTCTCCGCGGTTGCCTTGGGCGCCTTGGGTGCCTCCGGAGCCTTCGGAGCCTCCGGGGTCTTGGGGGGCCTGCTGAAGTCGTCCTTCTTCGGCCTGTTCTCCAGATCCTCGTCCTTCTGGAGGTCGCCGTATTCCCTCACCGTCGCGCTCGCGTCCTGCATGCCGGCGGAGGCTGCCTTGGTGACCGAGCCAGGGTCCTGGGCGTACTGGGCCTGCGCGCCTGCGGAGGCCTGGGTGGTCTGGATGAAGGAGCCTAGGAAGCCCAGGACGGCCCGCGCCTCGGGCGAGGTCTCTTGCACGATCTTCGCTCGGGAGGAGGCGCCGTGGATCGCGTTGTTGAACAGGCTGGTGCTCGTGTCGTCGTACGTGCCGTCGTCGGAGTCCTCGAAGTCGACGGCCTCACCCGGCTGCGGCTTCGTGCTGTCGGTGGTCACGGAGAAGAGCCCCGCGCCCTTGCCGGCGGCCTTGAAGATGTTGTCGAACACCATGGTCGTCACCTCTGGTCGTCGTCGTGGCGGCGGTGCCGCGCGGTCAGGGCTGCTTGTAAAGGGTCTGCTGGCTGACGGTCAGGGCCTCGACGTCGAGCATGGTGTGGTGGACGTCCAGGGCGGAGACGACCTCGGCCAGTCCCTTCATGCGGAAGCCGCCGGGCGCCAGGTCGATATCGCCGATGTCGCGGGCGACCATCTGGCTGAGACCGGGGTAGGTCCCGGGCTGTGGGGGAGACAGGACCGCCACCGGCACGGCGTACTGCACCGCGATCAGCCCGGAGAAGGTCACCGGAATCTCGTAGGTGTACTGCTTGCGGGTGCGCCGCTGGGTGACGATGGTCTGTACCCGGGAGTTCGCCGGCACTTTTCCCGAGATTTGCGACTTCGAGGCCCAGCTGGTGTTCAGGGAGCCGCCGACCGTGGCGGCGATGCCCAGGGCCAACTGAGCGTTGAGAGAAGCGTTGCCGGTGGCACTGCCCGAGGTCGTGAACCCCACCGAGTTGGTCATCGTGTTCGACGAGGAGTTCGTCGCCGAGCTGCTCGCGGACGTCTCGGTGGTGTTGGCGTTGTCGACCCCCATGCTGTCCTTGCTGTTCTTGTT
This sequence comes from Streptomyces sp. NPDC006544, assembly GCF_040611715.1. Classification (NCBI taxonomy): domain Bacteria; kingdom Bacillati; phylum Actinomycetota; class Actinomycetes; order Kitasatosporales; family Streptomycetaceae; genus Streptomyces; species Streptomyces sp. NPDC006544. Next base: position 7,936 of record NZ_JBEXOV010000114.1, read on the forward strand.
GGTCACCGTATTCGCGTTCTTGTTCGCCGTCCCGTTCTGACACGACGCCGCGAGCTGCGACTGCAGGTCCAGGCGGAGCTGGTTCTGCAGCTGCAGTTGCAGCGAGGCACCGATGCTGCCGCCGAAGGTGAGTTTGGCGTCCCCGTGGAGCGACCAGGTGACCCCGTTGGAGACGGCGAAGTCGACCGAGTCGGTGAAGGTCATCTCGGTCCCGCTGCGGTTGACGTAGGTGCGGGAAGAGAACGTGTCCGGCGGGGGCTGAGCGATGTCGCCCCGCACCTCGATCAGCGGCTCCCCGAGGTTCATGTAGGCGAGCCAGCCCCGCTCGAACGCGGTCCCCGAGAAGGTGCCGAAGCTCGACTTGTTCATAGAGAACCCGACGGGCTTGTGCTTCACACCGGAGGGGTCGGCGTAGACCAGGGTGGGGTGGTTCAGGATGGCCTGCCAGATCTGCTCGATGTTGAGTTCCCGCAGGTTCTTCTTCGTCAGCGGCTGACGCCTGGCCTCTACCAGGCTGTATGCGGTGGAAGGCATCTACCCGTCCTCAACTAATTCAGCCGAACCGCGCTCGGTGAAATTTAAAAGAGAAAACTGTGCACGTTCCGCCGGACGAAACTATCGCGTCTCCCCGCACCCGGGAAGGCGTATTCACATGTCCCGCTCAATCGAGTGATCGATTTCCGGAAATCACTTCCGAAACGCCGATGAAGTGACCTTTCCTCGCCGGCATTCACTCGATCGAGACTTTGCGTCAACCCTGCTCATGGGTACCGTGACCCCAGGCGCTACCGCAGCGGGAGTTTCGCTTCCGGCCGTTCATCCAGCTCCCATTCTGCTTCCGTTCGAAGGCCAGGTCCGCTTCAATACGGCCCCATTGAGTGCCGCGTTAAGCATCCGAAGATTTCGTGTTTCTCATTCAGGACAGGTGAGGTTTCCGCGATGTACACTCAAGAGCGCACGGCGATGTCCAATTTGGTGGTCGGCGGCCCGGTGGCGGTAAACAGCTACGACAACGCGATCGTTGCGGCGCTGGTCGAAAACCGTCCGGTGATGCTCGTCCATGCCTTTAACGGCGGCTACCTGCGACCCGCAGAGCTGGGCGAAGCGAGCCACGACAAGGGCGTCCAACTGGCCACCGCCCTCGACGAGACCGTCAAGGAGGCCAAGGGCCATCTCTGGCACATCACCCCCGCCGGCTTCTTCGGCCAGCGGCCGCTGTACTTCATCGAGAGCGCCGCCGGCCAGGCGACGCCCAAGCCCGTCGGCACGGGCGCCACCGATACCGGACGTGGCGACGACGGCATGCCGAAGCCGCAGCGTAGGCGCATCACCGTCCACCAGGACGCACCCCAGAGCACGGCCGACACCGTCCAGGTCGGCCTGCCCGACAAGGTCGGCGACAAGTGGCGGGGGAAGAACGGCGCACCCGAGGACACCCAGCTCTGGGTCGTCACGGTCACTCCGTGGGGCGGCATCACCTTCGTGCCCATCACCCACCCCGACACCATCCTCGGCTTCAAGGACCACGCGGTGACCGCCAACAGCGAGGTGAGCCTCACTCACAACTGGGGCGGGGACTTCACCGGGACGGTCATCAACACGTTCTACCCGCGCCTGCCCAGCGAGTGGAATGTCCCGTACCACCACGTCTTCACGTGATCCGCGGCCACCGCCGTACGACACCCGTCCCGAGCCACCGTCCGCACCGCCTGGAAGAGGCACCACGATGCCCGTGCCCACGGAAGAACTGAAACTGGAGATCGTCAACGCCGCCACGGGGGAGATCCTCGACGGCAGGGCCGCACCTGGGCAGGGCGGGGCGGTCGTCGTCCGGGAGCTCCCCGAGGACGGTCCGGCCCCGGAGCAGTGGCAGATCCTTCCCGTGCAGTCCGCGCAGTCCGCGCAGGACGAGCAGGTCTACGTGATCCGCAACGTGACCGGCGGGAAGGCCCTTGAGCAGCCCGCCGCCGCGGACGGCGGCGTCCGTCAGGGAGAAGCGGCCGACGGCAAGAAGACCCAGCAGTGGCGTCTCGTCCCCGTCCAGGGCGAAGCCGCCCTCTACTTCATCGAGAGCGCGGCTGACGACACCGTCCTCGACCTCGACCGCGACGCTTCCGGTGAGAGCGGCACCCTGGTCGTCGTGCGCGCGTACGACGAGGACGCGGAAAGTCAGCGATGGCGTCTCGTGCCGGCCGAGCCCGAGCGCGTCAGCGACCCGGTGCTGCGCTGGGCACGGCTGGGGCACTGGAACGGACGGCAGTCCTGGCGGCTGGCTCCCTCGGCGGCGCTGCGGCCCGCACCCGACGCGACACCCTCGTTCAGCGATCTGCTGCTGGTCCTCGACCGGTTCGGAACCGACCAGGACGCCGGCGGCTGGAAGAGCGAAGGGGCCGCGCCCCGCCCCGGCGCACAGCCGGGATCGTGGGCCGGGCTCGGCGCGCGGTTCCTCGCCGAAACCGCCGGAAAGGCGCCGGCGGACATCATCGCACTCAAGCCGGCCAAGGGGACCGTGACGGCGGCCGCACGAGGTGACGGTACGTTCGAGGACGAGGAGCGGGTCCTGCAGCCGCCCGCGCCCTCCGCGAGCCCTGCGGACCTGTGGACCCTCGCCGACATCACGGGCGGCGGAAAGCCCGGCATCGTCGTGCTAGCAGCCGACGGTGCCCGGGTGTCCACCCAGGACGAGGACGGGACGTTCGCGCTCGCGGGCGGCGAGCCGACCCTCCAAGCTTTCGGCCACGGCGATCAGGCCGGCGGGTGGCTGGCCGGCAAGCATCCCCGCTTCCTCGCCGACACCACCAGCGACGGCCGGCTCGACATCGTCGGCTGCCACGACGACGGAGTCTGGATCTCCCTCCAGGACGAGGACGGAAACTTCGCATCACTCCCCGACGAGCCCGCTCTCCGGGCGTTCGGCCACGACGAGAAGGCCGGCGGGTGGCTGGCCGGCAAGCATCCCCGCTTCCTCGCCGACACCACCGGCAGCGGCCGGCTCGACATCGTCGGGTGCCACGACGACGGAGTCTGGATCTCCCTCCAAGGCGAAGACGGTGTCTTCGCCGAGCCCCTGTACGGCCTCGCCGACTTCGGGACCGACCAGGGATGGGCCTCGGCCGAGGAGCACCCCCGGTTCCTGCTGAAGACCACCGGCGACGGGGCGACGGACATCGTCGGCTTCGGCCCCCACGGCGTAGTCGTCGCACGCGGCCTCGACGACGGCACCTTCGAGCCCTCGAAGCTCGTCCTGAACGACTTCGGGACCGCCCAGGGATGGACGGCCCAGAAGCACCTGCGCTTCCTCGCCGATGTCACCGGTGACGGCAACCCCGACATCGTCGGCTTCGGTGACGAAGGAGTCTGGGTGGCGCACAACCGCGGCGACGGCACGTTCGAGCAGGCCCAACTGGTCTGCCGTGGCTTCGGGTACAACGACGAGGCCGGCGCCTGGCGGGTCGGCCACCACCCCCGCTTCCTCGCGGACATCACCGGCGACGGACGCGTCGACATCGTCGGCTTCGGAGGACCGGGCGTGTACGTGGCCCGCAACCTCTACCGCCGCTTCCGAACCCGATAGGCGCTGGGTTGAAGCAGCAACAGCGGCAACTCGACACCGGGTCACCGGGCTGCCGTCCCGTACACGGCGCCTGGATGCGGTTCCCGGTGTGGAACCCGACCGCCCCGGCCGCTCCAGTGCTACGGCACCGGTTCGGTCAGCCAGAGCGTCTCGCTGCCCGTAGACGGGCCGAGGACCACATCCTCGCTCCTGAGGGCGAGACACAGCGCTCCGGGCCGGTCGCCGGTGGCCCACCGCTGGGCGCCAGAGCCACTGCCCAGACCCTGGGCGTACCACTCCTGCTCGGGGTCTGGCTGTCGCAACTGACGACCGTGGCGTACTCGTCCGTCTACGGATGCGCCCATCTCTTGTGTACTCGATCAACTACTCTGTGTAGTTCAAGTTTGGGGAGAATTCATGCGTAGGTCCACGGCGGCATGCACGGTGCTCGCGCTGGGAGCGAGCTTGTTGCTCGGAGGGCTGGCGCCCGGAGCCACTGCTGCGCCCGCTCTTGGTGCGGTCACGGCGCTCCGTGCGCCGACGCCTCCGTCGTCTGTCCCTGATCTTGATGCCCCGGGGCCGGCCAGGACGGTCGAGTTCCCGCCGGACGGGCGGGTCCGCTCAAGTCCGGGGCATGTGACGATCCAGGCTCCGCAGTACACGCGCATTGTCCGGGTGGACCCCTGGTGCAGCGGCATGAGCTGCCCTGTGTCCATTGCCCCCGACGGCTCGTCCGCCAGCTTCTCGATGCAGAGCAACAAATGGATTTGGAGTCGGCCCTTCAAGGTTGACGTTGTCGCCACGGATGACGCGCCCATGGCAGGTGGCCGGTTCACCGGCACTCTCACCCTTGAGGGCGTGGCGGTGGACTGGACCGTCAACATCACCCAGGGCACTCCCGGGGCCTTCGGCGGGTACGTCAGCAGCGTCCCCGGGGGAGGAGGCGCCCGGGTTCGTTTCGTCGACCCCGATCTGAATGCCGCCGCTGCAGGGTTCAAGGACAGGGACATCATCACCTCCGTCGACGGTCAGTCCGTCACGTCGGCGACATCCCTCAGCGCCGTCCTCGCCGGCAAGCGAGCCGGAACCGCGGTGCCCGTGGGCATCACGCGCAACGGCACCCAGACGACCTTGCAGTACACGGTCGACGAGTGATCGCCACGACGTCCAGCGCGGGCGCGCTTGCCGCCTGCCGCTCCTGCGGTCTTCGGACACGATCGGCAAGGCCTCCGTCCTGGCCGGCCGGCACACGGTGAGGGGATGATGATGAGCAAGGCCCAGACAGAAGCAACAGGGAGTGAAGACCTCACCCCCGAGATCACTACGGTCGCCGGTACTGGAGATGCCGGGGCCGCAGGGGACGACGGGCCCGCCGTCGCGGCCCGGCTTGACCGTCCCTATGGCCTCGCGATGGACAACACGGGCACCCTCTACTTCTCCGACTACAACAACCACTGCGTCCGGAGGGTCACCACGGACGGCAGGATCCGCACGGTGGCAGGGACCGGCACTGCTGGGTACGGGGGCGATCACGGCCCTGCCCTCTCAGCCCAGCTGGACGGCCCGCGTGAAGTGGCGGTGGACCGTGCCGGGAATCTCTACATCGCCGATTCCGAGAACAACCGGATCCGCAAGGTCACGGTCGACGGACAGATCGGCACGGTCGCGGGCACGGGCACTGCCGGCTTCAGCGGTGACGGCGGCCTCGCCGTTGCCGCCGAGTTGAACTGTCCGTACGGGGTCGCAGTGGACAGCACCGGCAACCTCTACATCGCCGATACCGACAACCACCGGGTCAGGCAGGTCACACCGGACGGGCAGATCCGCACAGTCGCCGGGACCGGAACCCCGGGATTCTCCGGCGACGGCGGGCCCGCCGCCGCGGCTCAGCTGAACAGCCCGTACGGCGTTGCGGTGGACGGCGCGGGCGACCTCTACCTCACCGATGCCGAGAACCACAGGGTCCGCAGGGTCGCCGGGGACGGCACGATCAGCACGGTCGCGGGCACGGGCACCGGCGGCTTCAGCGGTGACGGCGGCCCCGCCGCCTCCGCCCAGCTGGACTTCCCCCTGGGCGTGGCAGCCGACACCACCGGCACCCTCTACGTCTCCGACCACAACAACCACAGGGTCCGCAGGGTCGCCGGGGACGGCACGATCAGCACGGTCGCGGGCACGGGCACCGACGGCTTCAGGGGTGACGGCGGCCCCGCCGCCTCCGCCCAGCTGAACTACCCATTCGGGCTCGCGGTCGACTGCGTCGGCGCCCTCTACATCGCCGACTACGTCAACAACCGCGTCCGGAAGGTCGCGGCGGCCGCCATGGCAGGACTGCCCGAATCAGGCACGGTGGTTTCCTGGGCGAGCGTCCGCAGCCGGCTGCGGATCGGGGTCACGCGCGAGTCGCTCAAGGACGGGGCCAAGATCCAGCAGTCGCTCGCCGCTCCTCGCCAGTCGCAGCGGTGGCGGCTGGTCGTCGCCGGGGAGAGCGGCAGCGGCGACGTGGTGTACACGATCGAGAACGTGCGCAGCGGAAAGGTTCTGGAGGTCGACGAAGCCCGGGGGGCTGCCGGGGCGGTGATCGCCCAGCGCGCCTACGAAGGCGACGAGGCACACCATCAGCAGTGGCGGCTGATCCCGGTGGGCACCGTGGCCGACGACCCCCGGGTCTACGAGCTTGCGAACCGGAACAGCGGTCTGCTTCTGGGCGTCGAAACCAACGCGCCTGTGGTGATCACGCAGCGCTGGGCGGAGGGCGACCACCGGGGCAGGCAGTGGCAGTTGCTGCCGGTGTGACACACGAGCAGGGGGCTGGAGCGGCCTCGCCGATCCTGCCCCCTGCTCTTTCAGCCAGGCGCTACTCGGCCTCAGGTCTGCGGGCCTTCTGGACGGGCGGCTCGGGCGCTTCGGTGTCTCCGGGTTCTCGGGGCCTTGGCGCAGTCGCACTTCGTCGGCCGGTCCTTTAAGACGGCGACCCGACTGGTCACCGAAGCCGGAAGCACCTGGAACCGCTTAGTACTCCAGCCGTAGTTCGTGATCTCGATCGTGAGGGGCGCCGAGGATGCAGCTGGACGAGACCGACCACGCCGTCGCGGGCGTCCGTTCCTCCTCCGCCTACCCGAGTCCACCGAGACGGAGGGCGTTCCTTATCTCGCTGAGCTTCGCGGTCGCCGCCGGGGTCCACTCCTTCGCCTGCTCACCGAGACGGAGGGCGTTCTCAATCTCGCTGAGTTTCGCGGAGGACAGAAGGCCCGCTCGCTCGATCAGGTCGTCCCGGGACACGGTGGTCAGCCACGTGCAAGGGGTAAAGCCCGGACGCGGCAACGCGAACCGCAGCACGCCTTCAAAGGGCAGTCCTTCCACGGCGCCTACTGCCACTTCGACGCCCAGACCGGTGATGTCGACACCCGCCCGAGCGACGACCTGCATCACCCGGATCCCGGACGCGTCGTCTCCCGACAGCAGCACGACCGGCCGCCGCTCGTCGAACTCCACCCACCAGACTTCGCCACGTTGCACATGTCCTCCTGACACAGGAACGGCGGGCGGACGCTGCGCGACCCCGACGCGCTGTGGAGACGGGTGCGGCCACCCGTTGATCATCGGTGTGTGAAGACAAACGATCACGCGGTGGCCGCACGTCACAGCGTAGACCCTGCCCGCTGACAGGAGGCGTTCGAGGGCCTGATGAGCCGGATAGCGGGACGGTTCACACGGGTCGAACCCCGGTTCCGAGTCAGGAAGTTGGTGCTCGGACTGCTGTCGGACCTGCCGCGCAAGAACTGCTGGACCATCGCCGAATGGGCCGGGGAGAGGACCCCGGACGGCATGCAGCACCTACTCGGCCGGGCCAAGTGGGACGCCGACCGGATCCGCGACGATGTGTGTGACTACGTGGTGGACCACCTGCACGATGACCAGGCGGTACTGGTGGTCGACGAGACCGGGGACGTGAAGAAAGGCACCGACACGGTCGGCGTCCAGCGCCAGTACACCGGCACCGCGGGCAAGATCGAAAATGCCCAGGTCGCCGTCTACCTGGTCTACGCCGGCCGGCGCGGGCACGCGGCAGTGGACCGGGAACTGTACGTCCCGCGTTCATGGACCTCGGACCCTGACTGCTGCCGGGATGCCGGACTCGACCAGGGCGCCGCCTTCGCCACCAAGCCGGAACTGGCCACTCGTATGGTTGCCCGGTTCCTGGACGCCGGCCACCAGGCCGCATGGGTCGCCGGCGACGAGGTCTACGGCGGCAACCCCAGGCTGCGAACCGCACTGGAGGGACGCGGCACCGGCTACGTCCTCGCGGTGGCCTGCTCGCACGAAGTCACTACCGGGGCGGGGAGGTTCCGTGCGGACACCCTGGCCAAGAAGGTGCCGAAGCGGGCCTGGCAGAAGCTCTCCGCAGGGGCCGGGGCCAAGGGCCACCGTTTCTACGACTGGGCAGTCATCGACCTCGCCGACCCCCGACCCAGGAGTCGTCAGCTGCTGATCCGCCGTAACCGCAGCACCGGCGAACTCGCCTACTACCGCTGCTACTCGCCCGCATCCGTGCCGCTGACCGTGCTGGTCAGAGTCGCTGGATCAAGATGGCGGGTGGAGGAGTTCTTCCAGTCGGGCAAGGGCCTGGCCGCACTCGACGAGCACCAGGTCCGCCGCTATACCTCCTGGTCCCGCTGGGTCACCCTCGCCATGCTCGCGCACGCCTTCCTCGCCGTCGTACGCGCAGACGAGCACACCCGCCCCGCACCCGATGCCTTCATTCCGCTCACCTGCAACGAGATCCAACGCCTGTTCATCACACTCGTTGTCCGACCCGTCCACGATGCCGCCCACCGGCTCGGTTGGTCCGACTGGCGGCGCCGCCACCAGGCCCGATCCCAGGCCAGCCATTACCATCGACAAGCCACCCAGGCATGAAGATCACGATCTACGGCTGGAGTATTAGGACCGTCCTGACAGTCATGACATCGACGCTTGCGGCGATGCCTGGAAGCGGATGCTCGACGCCCTTGCCCCGCTGCGCCCCGCGAGCTGACCCCCGGTTCTATCGCGCCGCGCCGCTGAGGGTGGCCAGGCCCGCGCAGACGAGCCGCACGCTGCGGAGGAACGTGTCGTCCTCGGTGAAGGCGGAGGCGGCGGCCACGGTGAGGGGGAAGCGTGCGTGCACCGTGGCTGCTCCCTCGGCGCTGATGTCCAGGGTAGGGGACTGGCTCTGTTCCTGGAGGACGAAGCCGGCGGTGTGGCTGAGCAGAGTGTCGGCGCCGACGGCCGCGTGACCGGCGGGGATGCCTGCCCCGTGCAGGGTTTCCAGGAGCCGTTCCATCAGGGACAGGGCGCCGGTACTGAGCACCTTGGGGCTGCCGGCCAGCATGACCGCGCCGCCAGGGTGTCGACGGATGCTCTCGCGGACGGCGGTGAGCTGGACCTGGACCCGGTCCTGCCAGTCGGCGCCCGGGTCCAGGGCGGACAGCGCGGCGGTGCCGGCGTCGTAGGCCTGGCAGGCGACGCGGTCCGCCATCAGCTGGACCAGGGCGCTCTTGTTCGGCACGTGGTAATAGAGGCTGCCGGCCTGCGCGTCGAGACGCTGGGCGACCTTGCGCATGGACAGGCCGTGGTACCCGGACTCGGCGAACTCGGCCATGCCCGCGTCGATGATCCGCTCTTGAGTCAGCTTCATGGGAACACTCTACCCCTACTTTCTAACGGTGTTTGAATTCTGCGACGGCCCGGGCTACTGTCGTCCCCGAAGCACACGGCCGGGGATCGAAGGGGGGTGGTGGCGATGGACGCACTGGTGTTCAACGTGACCACGGCAGCACTGATGGTTTTGATGTTCAAGGGCGGGCTGGCCCTGCTCGGTGAGGGCACGCTGCGCGGCCGGCGGATCCCCTGGGCCGCGATGGCGTTGACCAGCCTCGCACTCGCCGGGGTGGTGCTCCAGCTGTGCTGGTCCGGGGCAATGGACGCCCTGGACGCGGACCCGGCCCGCCCGGGCTGGTGGCGGGTGCTGACCTCGGTGTTCATGCAGAACGGCGGCCTGCTCGGCGGGGCCTGGAACATCGCCGCGCTCGCCGTCGTTGCCGCCTTGGCCGACTGGTTCTGGGGCGCCCCGATTGCCCTGGGCCTGTTCCTCGCCGGGATCCTCCTGCCGGAGCACATCGACACTCTCTTCGGCGCGGGCGGCCACCACAGCACCGACCCCCGCAACTTCGCGGGCAGTTCGGGTGCCACCTACTTCCTCGGTGCCACCCTTGCCGCGGCCCTCCTCCTTCGCGTCCTGCGCGAACTGCCCACTGCTCGGACGGGCCTGGACAAGGCGCAGCGCACCGAGGCCTTGTTCGCGGCCGGTGTACCCGTACTCGGCCTGGTGATGTGGTTCGCCCAGGCCAACGGCCACGGCCTGGTGTCCGTGTACGGATTCGTCCTAGGCGCCGCGGCCTGCCTCCTGGCCCGCCCGGCCGCATTCCGCACCCGAGCGGCCGCCCAGGAAACCGCCCAGTCGGCCTGACCCCCCCCCGCGATTGGCACGGGATAGGACTGCAACGGTCTTCGGTCTGAGAGGTTGGCAGCTTCGGGTGGTGTGTGTCCGCGTCGTTTGTAGTGGCTGGTGCGGGCCTGGTGTTGTCGTCTGCGGCGCCAGTGTGACCAGTGGAGGATGTGCTGGACGGGTGGTGGTTGGCGGTGGGTGAGGCGGGTGATCAGGTGTCGGATTTCGGGGAGGGTGAGGGGTATGAGCTGGGAGGATCCGTTTCTGCTTTCCCGGTGTCCGAGGTTCGGGTCCGCAGGATGGTGAGGCAGGCGTGGTGGCCATGGCGAGGGTGATGTGGCGGTGCCAGCCGGGATAGCGTCGGACCTGGTAGTCGTCCAGGCCGCATTCCTGCTTGGCGGTCTGGAAGCATTCCTCGACCGCCCACCGGCTGCCAGCGACGCGGATGAGCTGGGTTCCTGTTCTCCTCTATCGGCTGGCGGAGCGGACCATCTCGCCCATTCTCCCCGGCCGACGCTGCCCTCGGCAGCGTGTTCGTGGCCGAGAAAGAAGCAGACACATGCGCACTTCTGCCTCCCGTTCCAGCCGAGTCGTCGCGCTCGCTCTCGGCGCCGTGACGTCACTGGCGGTTCTGTCCGGCACTGCCGCGGCCGCCGGCATGGACGCCCCCTACGCCCCCTACGCCCGCGCCGCCGCGAAGGTCAGCGGCACCGGTTCGGTCCTGGCATCCAAGAACGTCGCCGCCGTCTCCCGGGGAACCGGCACCAGCCAGGCGGGCGTGTACTGCGTCAGGGTCTCGGACTCCAACTTCGATCTGAGCAGCGCGGCGGTCCTCGCGACGCTCAACAACAGCCGGGGCGGGATCACCGCCATCGGCTCACCCCACGGATACTGCGGCAACGCCACCGACACCATCACGGTCGTGACGAGCGACAGCAGCGGCAACTCCGCGGACAGGCCGTTCACCGTCGCTGTGCTCTGACCTCGCCAACTCTGCCGAATCCCAGCGCGGGCCCCACCCCAGGGTGGCGGCCCGCGCTGTCGTACGTCCGGAGCGACAGCGCCGCCGGTGCGGCGGTCAGTGCGCGGCCGTCGCCGCGGGGATGTCGACGCGGGCGGCCCGGCGCGCCGGCCAGAGGGAGGCGAGCAGTGCCCCGGCCAGGGCGAGCAGCACCCCGAGGGCGAGCTGCTCCCAAGGGATGACCAGGGCGTAGCCCGCGACGCTCTCTTGGAGGGTGCGGCTCAGCGCCCAGCCGGTGAAGACGCCCATGATCGTGCCGACGGCTGCGCCGAGGGCGCCGATGAGCAGCGCCTCCATCCGGATCATCCGGGTCACTCCGGCACGGTCCAGGCCGAGGGCGCGCAGCGTGCCGATCTCCTTGCGGCGTTCGAGCACGGACATCGCGAGGGTGTTGGCGACGCCCAGGGCGGCGATCACCAGGGCCATGGAGAGCAGGGCGTGGAAGAGGTCCAGTTGGTCCCCGATGCCGCTGGTGTCCTCGGCCCGGATTCCGTCCCGGTCGAGGACGGACAGGGCGGGGTTGTCGCCGAGCGCCCCGGTGACGGCCGCGAGCGCGGCCCGCGAGGGGCCGTTGCCGGTGGCGACGACGATCGAGTCCGTGACGGGCGCGGCATCGTAGTGGGTGACCAGGGTGTCGGGGGCGGTGATGCTGGGCAGCAGGTTGCTCTGTTCGTCCGCCCGGTAGACGGCGCCGATGGTGACCTCGCCCCGCCGGTCCCGCCGTTCCAGGGCCAGGGTCTGGCCTACCTTCCAGCCGTTCGCCCGGGCCTTGAAGTCGGCCACGGCGATCCGGCCCTCGGAGAGGCTGTCGAGGGAGCCCTCGCTGACGTCGTAGCGCAGGAGCCGGCCGATGGTGGCGGGATCGACGCCGGTCAGGACTGAGGCGACGCCGCCAATCCGGTAGTCGGTGGACTGGTCGAGCGGGCTGTAGGAGGCTCCCGGCAGCTTCTTGAGGAGGGCGGCGGTCTCGGGGGTCATCCGCTGGCCGCCCGGGGCGGCCTTGACGAGGTAGTCGGCGGTGAAGTCGCGAGTGGTGGCGCCCTCGAGGTACTGGGTGGCGGAGGCCCCGAGGACGGAGAGGCCCGAGGCGAGGGCGATGGCGATGGCGAGGGCTGCCGCGGTGGCGCCTGTACGGCGGGGATCGCGCACGGTGTTGCGAGCGGCGAGGTCGCCGTGCACCGGGCTGAGCCGGACCAGCAGCGGCCGGAGCAGGGCGGTGAACGGCCGGGTGCTCAGCATGGTGACCGCCTTGCTGGCGGTGGCCACTCCGGTGCTCGCGAGCCGCGTGGTCACCACGATCGTCGAGGGCGAGGAGGCCGGCACG
>NZ_JBEXOV010000115.1:0-20157 GCF_040611715.1 Streptomyces sp. NPDC006544
TGGTCGTCGGGCGCCGGGCCCCGCGGGGCCGGTCCGCCGGGCGAGCGGGAGGTCACCAGGGCGGCGGAGGCGGCCCCCGCGGCGGCGACGGCGGCCATGGCGGCCGCGGCGAGCAGGGACCGGCGGGAGGCTTGGTACGGCACGCGCCGGACGCTACTGCCGGGCTACGCCTTCAGGGCGACGGACACTCCTCAGGTCCCCCGGACGGGGGGCCGCCCGCGCCGGTCCCAGTGCTCCTGCACGGTCCGCACGGCCTCGGTGATCGCGGGCCGGCGGGCCGCCCCGGTCCGCCACAGGGCGTACAGCCGCCGTACGGGCCCCGGTTCGAGCGGGACGGCCACCGCTCCCGGCGGCAGGGCCCCGGTGCCCAGGCGCGGTACGACCGCCACCCCGAGACCGGCCGCGACCAGCGCGACGATCGTGTGGTTCTCCTCGGCGACGTGCACGATGTCGGGCTCGGAGCCGACCGCGCGCAGGGTGCGCACCAGCCAGTCGTGGCAGACCCGGCCGGGCGGCTGGCACACCCACCGCAGCCCGCCCAGATCGGCCCGGCGGATGACGGCGCGGGTCGTGAACGGATGCCCGGCGGGCACCACGAGGTCGCAGGCGTCGTCCCCGATCACCGCCTGCTCCACCCCCTCGGGGGTGGGCAGCGGGGCGATGTCCCAGTCGTGCGCGACCGCCAGATCGGTGACCCCCCGGGCCACCAGGTCCACCGAGAGGTGGGGGTCGACCTCCGTCAGCCGTACGTCCAGGGCGGGATGCCGGACGGCCAGGTCGGCCAGCACCCCCGGCAGCAGTCCGCGCGCGGCGGAGGCGAAGGCGGAGACGGTCAGCAGCCCGCTGGGCTGTCCGCGCCGCTCCTCCAGGGTGGTCTCGGCGCGCTCCACGATGGCCAGCAGTTGCTGTGCGGTCTCCGCCAGATGGCGGGCCTCCTCGGTCAGCGCGACGCCGCGCCCGCGCCGTTCCAGCAGCGTGGTGCGGGTCTCCCGCTCCAGCTTGGCGATCTGCTGCGAGACGGCGGAGGGGGTGTATCCGAGGGCGGCCGCCGCGCCCGCGACCGAACCGTGGACGGAGACGGCGTGCAGGGCGCGGAGCCGGGCGAGGTCGAGCATGCGCCAAGCGTAAGCGCTGCTTCATCCAACCCGGAAGGGATCCGCGCTGGTGCTAAAGGGTTCTCCGGCCGATGCTCGAGGCATGCGTCCCGTACACACCGCACTCGCCGTATTCGTCGCCGCCGTCTGGGGCTTCAACTTCGTCGTCATCGAGATCGGCCTCGGCCACTTCCCGCCGCTGCTCCTGTCCGCCCTGCGCTTCCTCGTCGCCGCCGTCCCGGCGGTCTTCTTCGTCGGGCGGCCCAAGGTCGCCTGGAAGTGGATCGCCGGGGTCGGGATCGCCCTCGGCATCGCCAAGTTCGGGCTGCTCTTCACGGGAATGGCGCACGGGATGCCGGCCGGGCTCTCCTCGCTCGTCCTGCAGGTCCAGGCCGTCTTCACCGCCGTGATCGCCGCCGTCGTGCTGCGCGAACGCCCCGGCCGGGTACGGATCGCGGGCATGGCCGTCGCGCTCGCCGGGATCGCCGTGGCCGCCGTGGACGGGGGCACCTCCGGACCGGTGCCCGGCTTCGTCCTCGTCGTCGCGGCCGCCGCCTGCTGGGGCGTCTCCAACGTCCTGACCCGCAAGGCCGCGCCGCCCGACGCGCTCAACTTCATGGTCTGGGTGTGCGTGGTCCCGGTGCTGCCGCTGTTCGCGCTCTCGCTGCTGATCGAGGGCCCCCGGCGGGACCTCGCCGCGCTGGGCGCCCTCGACTGGTCGGGGGCCGCGGTGATCGGGTACGTGGCCTGGGTGTCCACCGTCTTCGGCTTCGGGGCGTGGGGATACCTGCTGCGCCGTTACCCGGCCTCCTCCGTCGCGCCGTTCTCCCTGCTCGTGCCGGTCTTCGGGATGTCCTCGGCCGCGCTGGTCCTCGGGGAGGGCGTCTCGGGGCCGCGCTGGGTGGCCGCGGCCCTGCTCGTCGGCGGGGTGTCGCTGACCTCGCTGGGTTCCGCGCGCGCGAAGTCCCGTACAGCGGACCCGGCGGGGTCCCCGGGGCCGGTCGGGCCCGGGGGCTCCACGGGAGGCGCGGGCCCGGTCCCTACGGGTTCTCCCGTAGCGGCAGCCGCCAGTCCTGCCCCGTGAGGGCGACCCCGTACGACCGGTGCGGGTGCTCGGCGACCAGGGTGAAGCCGGCGCGCCGGTACAGGGAACGGGCCGAGGACAGCACGTCGTTGGTCCACAGGACCACCTCGTGGTAGCCGACCGAACGGGCGAAGGCGACGACCGTGGCGACGAGCAGCGCGCCGATTCCGTGGCCGCGGCCCGCCGGGTCCACCAGGAGCAGCCGCAGCCGGGCCGTGGTGGGGGCGCCGTCGTCGCGCACGCACATCACCGAGCCGACCGGGAGGCCGTCCAGCTCCGCGATCCAGACCCGCTCCAGGTGGGGGTCGTGGTCCAGGGCGAAGTCGGCGACGATCCGGGCCACCAGGCCCTCGAACTCGGCGTTCCAGCCGTACTCGGCGCTGTAGAGGGCGCCGTGCCGCTGCACGATCCAGCCCAGCTCGCCGGGCTCCGGTTCCCGCAGCCTCACGCGTCCGGGGGCGGTGTCACCTCGGGGTTCCATGGCGACCGAGGATAGCGGGGCGGCGGGGACCGGGAGGCGTCGGTCCTCCCGGTCCCGCGTTGCGCCGCACGGGTGAACGCGTTCCGCGACGGACGCGCCGAGGGCGGGGTGGCGCGCCCGCCGCTCCGCGCTACTTCTTGGCGCCGCCCAGGATCTGGCCCAGCAGGTCGCCCAGGCCGCCGCCGGCCGACGGGCCGCCCGGGGCCGCGTCGGCCGTGCCCGCCGAAGCAGGTACGGCGCCGGGGGAGGGGATCGGGGAGTCGGCGCCGTCGGCCGGCGCCGCCGTGCCCGCGCGCCCGGTGCCCGCGCCGCCGGCCTGGCCGGCCGCGCGCTTGGCGAAGACGGCCAGCACGACCGGGATCAGCATGTCGATCACGCGGCTGACGGTGGGCGCCGGGATGCCGGTCTTCTTCGAGACGGCGTTGGCCACGGGCTTGCTCACCTTGGCGAGCACCCCGGCCATCATTCCGCCGCCGAGCATGCCGCCCAGGCCGCCGCCGAGGGTGGCGACGCCCTGCGGCGGGGGCTCGCTCACCTCGGTGAGCGCCCGGCGGACCTCGTGGCCGTCCTCGTCATCGGCTTCGGCCTTCGCCCGGAGGTCGCCGGTCATCGCGCCGACGGTGGTCGCGACGGTCGCGCGGGCGCCGTCCGCGTCGGTGCCGAGGAGCCCGGCGATCTCGGTCAGCCGGTCGTCGCCGAGCTCGTGGATCACATCGTCCTGAAATGAAGGTTCGCTCATGCCGGAAACGCTACTTCTGCGGTGGTTCACCAGCATTTCGGGTCGCGCCCGGATCACCCTTCGGTAATGGAGAAGTAAAGGTGTGAATCGGCGTGCAACCACGGGCGGGGGTGGCGGGTCATACGGTGCGTCGGCGCTTCCGGGGAGGGATCTGGGGGGATCGGGAAGTCCGACGGGGGAGGGGTAACCGTGAGGGGGTCCGGCCGGAAGGCCGGACCCCCTTTCGGTCTTCCGGCCGGCCGCGGAGGGGCGCGCGGGAGTTGTCCACAGGGCCCGCGGAGTGTCGGCGCCGGGCGGTAGTTTCGTGGCATGACTACCAACGCGGCGGTGCAACTGGCAGTGGTCGAGGGGGTGCTCGAGCGCATCACCTACGCCAATGAGGAAAGCGGATACACGGTCGCCCGGGTGGATACCGGCCGCGGCGCCGGCGACCTGCTCACGGTGGTCGGATCGCTCCTCGGGGCCCAGCCGGGTGAATCGCTGCGCATGGAGGGCCGCTGGGGCTCCCACCCCCAGTACGGCAGGCAGTTCACCGTCGAGAACTACTCCACGCTCCTGCCCGCGACGATCCAGGGCATCCGGCGCTACCTCGGCTCCGGCCTGATCAAGGGCATCGGCCCGAAGATCGCCGACCGGATCGTGGAGCACTTCGGGACCGACACCCTCGACGTCATCGAGGAGCAGCCGAAGAGGCTGATCGAGGTGCCGGGCCTCGGCCCCAAGCGGACCAGGATGATCGGCGCCGCCTGGGAGGAGCAGAAGGCCATCAAGGAGGTCATGGTCTTCCTCCAGGGAGTCGGCGTCTCGACCTCCATCGCGGTGCGCATCTACAAGAAGTACGCCGACGCCTCCATCTCCGTGGTGAAGAACCAGCCCTACCGGCTCGCCGCCGACGTCTGGGGCATCGGCTTCCTCACCGCCGACCGCATCGCCCAGTCCGTCGGCATCCCGCACGACAGCCCGGAACGGGTCAAGGCCGGCCTGCAGTACGCGCTGTCCCAGTCCACCGACCAGGGACACTGCTTCCTGCCCGAGGACCGCCTCATCGCCGACGGGGTCAAGCTGCTCCAGGTGGACACCGGGCTGGTCATCGACTGCCTGGGCGAGCTCGCCGCCGATCCGGACGGGGTCGTACGGGAGTCCGTCCCGGACCCCCAGGGCGGCCCGGACCCGCTGACCGCCGTGTACCTGGTGCCCTTCCACCGTGCCGAGCTGTCCCTGGTCGGCCAGGTGCGCCGGCTCCTGAACACCGAGGAAGACCGGATGTCGGCCTTCCGGGACGTGGACTGGGAGAAGGCCCTGGGCTGGCTCGCCGGCCGGACCGGGGCCAAGCTGGCCCCTGGGCAACGGGACGCGGTCCGCCTCGCCCTCACCCGCCGGGTCGCGGTCCTCACCGGCGGTCCGGGCTGCGGCAAGTCCTTCACCGTCCGCTCGATCGTGGAGCTGGCCCGCGCCAAGAAGGCCAAGGTCGTGCTCGCCGCCCCCACCGGCCGGGCGGCGAAGCGGCTGGCCGAGCTCACCGGCGCCGAGGCCTCCACCGTGCACAGGCTGCTGGAGCTGAAACCCGGCGGGGACGCCGCGTACGACCGGGAGCGGCCGCTCGACGCCGACCTGGTCGTCGTGGACGAGGCCTCGATGCTCGACCTGCTGCTGGCGAACAAGCTGGTCAAGGCCGTGGCGCCGGGTGCCCACCTGCTGCTCGTCGGGGACGTGGACCAGCTGCCCTCGGTCGGGGCCGGCGAGGTCCTGCGCGACCTGCTCGCCGAGGGCGGCCCGGTCCCCGCCGTCCGGCTGACCACGATCTTCCGGCAGGCCCAGCAGTCCGGCGTGGTCACCAATGCCCACCGGATCAACACCGGCCTGCCGCCCGTCACGGACGGCCTGCCCGACTTCTTCCTCTTCGCCGAGGAGGACACCGAGGAGGCCGGAAAGCTCGCCGTCGACGTCGCCGCCCGGCGCATTCCAGCCAGATTCGGGCTCGATCCGCGCCGAGACATCCAGGTCCTCGCCCCCATGCACCGGGGCCCGGCCGGCGCCGGCCACCTCAACGGCCTGCTTCAGCAGGCCATCACCCCGGCCCGGCCCGACCTGCCCGAGAAGCGGTTCGGCGGCCGGGTCTTCCGGGTGGGCGACAAGGTCACCCAGATCCGCAACAACTACGAAAAGGGCGCCAACGGCGTCTTCAACGGCACCGTCGGCGTCGTCACCGGCCTGGACCTGGACGAACAGCGCCTGACGGTGCGCACGGACGAAGACGAGGAAGTGACCTACGAGTTCACCGAGCTCGACGAGCTGGCCCACGCGTACGCCGTCACCATCCACCGCTCCCAGGGGAGTGAATACCCGGCGGTCGTGATCCCGGTCACCACGGGGGCTTGGATGATGCTCCAGCGGAATCTGCTTTACACGGCCGTCACCCGGGCGAAGAAACTGGTCGTCCTCGTCGGGTCCCGCAAGGCCCTCGGGCAGGCGGTGCGTACCGTTTCCGCAGGCAGGAGGTACACGGCCGTGGCTCCTCGGCTCTCCGGACGCATACCGGTGGGAAACATCACCTAAATGATCGATCATTTGGGCTATCCGCCGCCGGTGCGACGAGGCAGGATGAGCAGCTTGAAGGCACTCAGTGCCGTCAAAAACACCAAACCCCGACCCCGAGTGCACTCACCTGTGCCAAATGGGGGAAGGTAGAGGCAGTCAGGGCACCTCGAAGAAGAGGCACTACGTCGGTGAGGGATGACGTGAGCGACAACTCTGTAGTACTGCGGTACGCGGACGGTGAATACACCTACCCGGTGGTCGAGAGCACCGTCGGTGACCAGGGCTTCGACATCGCGAAGCTCAGGGCTCAGACCGGGCTGGTCACCCTGGACAGCGGCTACGGAAACACCGCCGCCTATAAGTCCGCCATTACTTACCTCGACGGTGAGCAGGGCATCCTGCGCTACCGCGGATACCCGATCGAGCAGCTTGCCGAGCGCTCGACCTTCATCGAGGTCGCCTACCTGCTGATCAACGGGGAGCTGCCGACCGTCGACCAGCTCGCGACGTTCAGCAACGAGATCACCCAGCACACGCTGCTGCACGAGGACGTCAAGCGCTTCTACGACGGCTTCCCCCGCGACGCGCACCCGATGGCGATGCTGTCCTCCGTGGTCAGCGCGCTGTCCACGTTCTACCAGGACAGCCACAACCCCTTCGACGAGAAGCAGCGCAACCTCTCGACGATCCGGCTGCTCGCCAAGCTTCCGACGATCGCGGCGTACGCGTACAAGAAGTCGGTCGGCCACCCGGTGGTCTACCCGCGCAACGACCTCGGCTACGTCGAGAACTTCCTGCGCATGACCTTCTCCGTGCCGGCCCAGGAGTACGACCTGGACCCGGTCGTGGTCGCGGCCCTCGACAAGCTGCTGATCCTGCACGCGGACCACGAGCAGAACTGCTCGACCTCCACCGTCCGTCTGGTCGGCTCCTCGCAGGCGAACATGTTCGCCTCGATCTCCGCCGGCATCTCGGCCCTGTGGGGTCCGCTGCACGGTGGCGCCAACCAGTCCGTTCTGGAGATGCTCGAGGGCATCAAGAACGACGGCGGCGACGTCGACGCCTTCATCCGCAAGGTGAAGAACAAGGAAGACGGCGTCCGCCTCATGGGCTTCGGACACCGCGTCTACAAGAGCTTCGACCCCCGGGCGAAGATCATCAAGGCGGCGGCGCACGATGTCCTCTCGGCGCTCGGCAAGGACGACGAGCTCCTCGACATCGCCCTGAAGCTGGAAGAGCACGCGCTGGCCGACGACTACTTCGTCGAGCGCAACCTCTACCCGAACGTCGACTTCTACACCGGCCTGATCTACCGGGCCATGGGCTTCCCGACCGAGATGTTCACCGTGCTCTTCGCGATCGGCCGCCTTCCCGGCTGGATCGCCCAGTGGCACGAGATGATCAAGGAGCCCGGCTCCCGCATCGGCCGCCCGCGCCAGATCTACACCGGCGAGGTCCTGCGCGACTTCGTCCCGGTCGAGGCCCGCTGAACCAGGCCCGCACCTCCGGGATCCGCTGACCCGAGACTCGGAGCGCAGTGCCCGCAGTACCCGCAGTACCCGTAGGACCGCAGTGCCGAAGGACGCGTAGGACGCACTGCCTGTGGATACAGGAAAAGCGCCCCGCCATCGATCCCCCCACGGGTCGAAGGTCGGGGCGCTTTCCATACCCCGGAACGGATTCCCCCCACGGGACCCGGACCGGGTGTTCGCGTGGAGCGCGCGGGCGCGCTCCGGTTGGGTGTGCCGGGACCCGTACGGATCGGGAGGGCCGCTCAAGGCTTCCCTGGAGCACGCGTCCCGGCCGGCCATGCCACGGAAGTCCCCCAAGACCCCCGCGAACGCCCCCAAGACGTTCCTGGCATCGCCCCATTAGACCCACGGGCCTGCCCGATGGTTACGTTGCGGTCGCTGTGATCTGCGTCTCCCGTGAAGGAAGTGTGTGCGAGACGCGAAGGCCGGTCACTAGCGGAAGGAACGCAGCCGCAGGCTGTTGGTCACCACGAAGACCGAGGAGAAGGCCATCGCGGCGCCCGCGATCATCGGGTTGAGCAGGCCCGCGGCCGCGAGCGGCAGCGCCGCCACGTTGTAGCCGAAGGCCCAGAACAGGTTGCCCTTGATGGTGGCCAGGGTCCGGCGGGAGAGCCGGATCGCGTCCGCCGCCACCCGCAAGTCGCCCCGTACGAGGGTCAGATCGCTCGCCTCGATCGCCGCATCGGTGCCGGTGCCCATCGCCAGGCCCAGGTCGGCCTGGGCGAGCGCTGCCGCGTCGTTGACCCCGTCGCCGACCATGGCGACCGTCCGGCCCTCGGCCTGCAGCCGGCGTACGACGTCCACCTTGTCCTGCGGGAGGACCTCGGCGATGACCTCGTCGATGCCCACCTCGCGGGCCACGGTCTCGGCGACGGCCTTGTTGTCGCCGGTCAGCAGGACGGGGGTGAGCCCCAGGGCCCGCAGTCGCGAGACGGCCTCGGCGCTGGTCTCCTTGACGGCGTCGGCCACGGTGAGCACCCCGCGGGCCTCCCCGTCCCAGGCCACCAGGACGGCGGTGGCGCCCGCGGCCTCGGCGGTGGCCTTGGCCTCGGCGAGGGCGGGGGGCAGGGCGATCGACCAGTCGGCCAGCAGCTTCTCGCGGCCCACCAGGACGGCGTGTCCGTCGACCACGCCCTGCACGCCGAGTCCGGCGACGTTCTCGAACCCTTCCGGTACGGGCAGCCGGCCGGCCCGTTCGGCGGCGCCCGTGGCGATGGCGCGGGCGATGGGGTGCTCCGAGGCGTGCTCCAGGGAACCGGCCAGGCGCAGCAGTTCGCCCTCCTCCACGCCCTCGGCGGTGTACGCGCCGGCCAGGGTCATCCGGCCGGTGGTGACGGTGCCGGTCTTGTCCAGGACGACCGTGTCCACGCGACGGGTGGACTCCAAAACCTCGGGGCCCTTGATCAGGATCCCGAGCTGGGCGCCCCGGCCGGTCCCGACCATCAGCGCGGTCGGCGTGGCCAGGCCCAGGGCGCAGGGGCAGGCGATGATCAGGACGGCCACGGCGGCGGTGAAGGCGGCCGTCGGGTCGTCGGTGATCAGAAGCCAGGTCACCCAGGTGCCCAGGGCCAGGACGAGCACGATCGGTACGAAGACCCCGGAGATCCGGTCGGCGAGGCGCTGCACCTCGGCCTTGCCGTTCTGGGCGTCCTCGACGAGCCCGGCCATCCGGGCGAGCTGGGTGTCGGAGCCGACGCGGGTGGCCTCGACGACCAGGCGGCCCGACGTGTTGACGGTGGCGCCGGTGACGAGACCGCCGACGGCGACCTCGACCGGGACGGACTCGCCGGTCAGCATGGAGGCGTCCACGGCGGAGCTGCCTTCGACGACGGTGCCGTCGGTGGCGATCTTCTCGCCGGGCCGGACGACGAACCGGTCGCCGACGGTGAGCGCGCTGACGGGGATGCGCACCTCGGTGCCCGCGCGCAGGACGGCCACGTCCTTGGCGCCGAGCCGCATCAGGGCCTTCAGGGCCGCGCCGGCCTTCCGCTTCGAGCGGGCCTCGAGGTACCGGCCGAGCAGGATGAAGCTGACGACTCCGGCGGCCACCTCGAGGTAGATCGCCGAGGAGCCGTCCGTGCGGGAGCCGGTGAACTCGAAGCCGTGCCGCATGCCGGGCATCCCGGCGTGCCCGAAGAACAGGGCCCACAGGGACCAGGCGAACGCGGCCAGGGTGCCGACCGAGACCAGGGTGTCCATGGTGGCGGCGCCGTGCCGGGCGTTGGTCCAGGCCGCCCTGTGGAAGGGGAGGGCGCCCCAGACGACGACGGGGGCGGCGAGGGTGAGCGAGAGCCACTGCCAGTTGTCGAACTGGAGGGCCGGGACCATCGCGAGCAGGACGACGGGCAGGGCGAGCGCGGCGGAGACCAGGAGTCGCTGGCGCAGCGCGGCCAGCTCCGGGTCGCGTCCCTCCTCCGGCCCTGTTCCGGGACCGGGTTCCGGTACGGGTTCGGGTTCCGGCGGCGGGGGCTCCGCGGCGGTGTAGCCGGTCTTGACGACGGTCGCGATGAGGTCGGCGACCCGCACGCCTCCGTCGTAGGAGACCTTGGCCTTCTCGGTGGCGTAGTTCACCGAGGCGCTGACCCCGTCCATCCGGTTCAGCTTCTTCTCGATGCGGGCCGCGCAGGATGCGCAGGTCATGCCGCCGATGGTCAGCTCGATCTCGGCGGGGGCGCCGCCCGCTGCCGTCGCTATGGGTCCGTCGTGCACGGTGCTGCTGCTCATGATCCGGCTCCAGGGGGATGGCCGGGCCGTACGGAACCAGTATGAGCTGGCCGGTACGGCCCGGCGGGGTACTGCCGAAGAGGTGGTGCTCAGGCCTGGCCGGCGAGCTCGTAGCCGGCCTCGTCCACGGCGGCGCGCACGTCGGCCTCCGCGAGCGGGGCGGCCGAGACCACGGTGACCTCGCCCGTGGTGGCGACGGCCTTGACCGAGCTGACGCCCGCCAGGGCGGAGAGCTCGGTGGTCACCGCGCCCTCGCAGTGCCCGCAGGTCATGCCGGTCACCCGGTAGACGGTGGTGGTCTGGGTGTCCGTGTCGGCGCTCATGTCGTTCTCCTCTTCAAGGGCGTGTCCGGGCCGCGGAAGTCGGCGGATCCCTCCACTGTTCTCCCGACATCCCGAGACTATACCCCTAGGGGGTATCGATGCGAGCATCCTCCGGGATCTGGCCCCGGAGGGTCCCGGCCGGGGTGCGCCGGTGGTGGTCAGTCCTCGCGGCGGCCGCGGTTGCCGGGGCGCCGGGCCACCCAGGCGCGAATGGTGTCGGCGTACCAGTAGGGCTTCCCGCCCTCCACGTGGTCGGGCGCGGGCAGCAGCCCGTGCTTGCGGTAGGAGCGCACGGTGTCCGGCTGGACCCGGATGTGGGCGGCGATCTCCTTGTACGACCACAGCTGCCGGTCGCTCATCCTTGGCACCTCCCTGTCCACGCCGCGGGGCCGGCCGGGAGGCCGTCGGGGGAGCCGGCGCGTGGACGCTGACGATCACTCGGGTTGTGCCCGGAGAACGACGCACGGTGAAGGCGCGGGAGGGTCTGTCGACCGGCTGTGACGGAGAACCCGCGTCACGGAGACATGTGTGACACAAGGGTGACGGCTGTGACACACGCGGCACATGGGGACGTACGGCGCATGCCGTACGGGTGACCCATGTGCCGCACGTGACACATGGGTTGATCCGAGGTGAGGGTGAACGGGAGGGGAGAATGGACGGGTTGCGACGCGAGGGGGGTGAACGGGAGGGCGGCGGACCGGTTCAGCGGTCGTAGAGGGCCGGGCGCTCCGCCTGTTCCACCAGGGTCCGTACGCCGCTGTGCGCCGCGGCCAGGCCGGCCTCGGAGACGGCGGCAGCCGCGTAGCCGTCCCACGCGTCTGGTCCGTCCACCCGGCCCCGGCCGGCCGCGGTGACCCACCCGCGCAGCTGGCGGTCGTAGGCGTCGGCGAACCGCACCGTGAAGTCCTGGTCGATCTCCCCGCCCCAGCGGCCCCCCGACTGGACGACCATCGCGTGGCCCTCGCCGATCCGCGCGCTGCCCGCCTCCCCGACCGCCTCGCACTGCACCTGGTACCCGACACCGCAGTTGACGAAGATCTCCACGTCCACGACGGCGCCGCCGGAGGTCTCCAGCAGGACCAGCCGGGGATCGCGCAGCCCCCCGGGGGCGGCGGAGGTGGGGGTGGGGGAGAGCACGGTCACCGCGGTGATCTCCTGGCCCAGCAGCCAGCGGGCCGCGTCCACCTCGTGCACGACCGAATCGGTGATCAGCATGTCGCTGGTGAAGAAGGACGGCGACGCGGCGTTGCGGTGCCGGCAGTGCAGGAAGAGCGGCCGCCCGATGCCGCCGGCGTCCAGCAGCTCCTTGAGCCGCACGTACTCGGCGTCGTAGCGCCGCATGAAGCCGACCTGGACGAGCCGGCGGCCCAGCCGCTCTTCCGCCTCCATGATCCGCAGGGCGCCCGCCGGATCCGGGGTCAGCGGCTTCTCGCAGAGCACCGGCAGCCGCCGTTCCAGCGCGTGCAGGATCGCCTCCTCGTGGGCGGGCCCCGGCGAGGCGATCAGTACGGCGTCCACCCCGGGCGCGGCTATCGCGGCCGCCGGGTCGGTGTGGGCGCTCGCTCCCTCCAGTGCGGCCGCGACCTCCTTGACCCGGTCCCCGTCCGGGTCGGCCACGGCCACCACCCGGGCTCCGCCGACGGTCCGTCCGAAGCGGCGGACGTGGTCGGAGCCCATCTTCCCGGTGCCGATGACGGCGATGCCGAGCGTGCTGGTCATGTCGGTCTCCTCCAGGGGGGGTCAGCGGGTGCCGCAGGAGCGCAGGTAGGCGCGGGTGCGGCGGGCGATCGGGAGCGGCTGCTCGGGCGGGCACGGATACATGTCCTGCTCCACGATGGCGAACAGGTCCACGCCGAGCCGCTGTGCGGCGGCCAGCACCGCCTCCAGCGCGGGTACCCCGGAGGGCGGCTCGCACATCACCCCGCGGGCCACGGCCGGCCCGAAGGGGACCTGCTCCGCGACGACTTCGGCCAGGATGCGCGGGTCCACCTGCTTGAGGTGGAGGTAGCCGATCCGCTCGGCGAAGGTCTCGATGGCCTCGACGCTGTCACCGCCGCAGTACGCGTAGTGCCCCGTGTCGAGGCAGAGGGAGACCAGCGCGGGATCGGTGGCGTCGAGGAAGCGGGCCACGTTCGCCGGGGTGTCGATGTGCGTGTCCGCATGCGGATGGACCATGATCCGCAGGCCGTACTCGTCCTGGACCCGCCGCCCCAGCCGCTCGGTCTGCGTGGTCAGTTCGCGCCAGCCGGCAGGCGTCAGGGTGCGGTCCTCCAGCACCTCGCCCGTCTTGTCGTCGCGCCAGAAGGACGGGATCACGACGAGGTGCGCGGCGCCCACGGCCCGGGTGAGCTCCGCGATCCGCGACACGTGCTCCCAGGTGTCCTCCCACACGGCTGGCCCGTGATGGAGTCCGGTGAAGACGGTCCCGGCGGAAACCCGCAGACCGCGCCCGGCGGTCTCGGCGGCGAGCCGGACGGGATCGGTGGGCAGGTATCCGTAGGGCCCGAGTTCGATCCACTCGTACCCGGCGTCGGCGACCTCGTCGAGGAACCGCTCCCACGGAGTCTGCCGGGGATCGTCCGGGAACCAGACCCCCCAGGAGTCCGGAGCCGAACCGATGCGGATACGGGTCAACGCGGGCGATGAGGACGTCATGCGGCCACCTTAAAGTGCGACGCTCTGGGGGACGGGGAGCACGCGTTCGGGAGGATGGTGTGGTGATGAGTACGGGGCCGCTGGCGTTCGACCTGATCACGATGGGACGGATCGGAGTGGATCTCTACCCCCTCGACACGGGCGTACCGCTCGGGGAGGCGGACACCTTCGGGAAGTTCCTGGGCGGATCCCCGGCCAACGTCGCGGTCGCGGCGGCCCGGCTGGGGCGGAGGACGGCGTTGATCACCCGGACCGGCGCGGATCCCTTCGGCGCGTACCTCCGGTCGGAGCTGCGCGGTTTCGGGGTGGACGACCGCTGGGCCGGAGAGGTGGCGGCCTATCCGACGCCCGTCACCTTCTGCGAGATCTTCCCGCCGGACCACTTCCCCCTCTACTTCTACCGCTACCCCAAGGCCCCGGACCTGGAGATCGGCGCGGGCGAGGTCGACCTCGACGCCGTGCGGGCCGCCCGGGTGTTCTGGATGACGGGCACGGGGCTCAGCGCCGAGCCGAGCCGGACGGCCACGCTGGGCGCGCTGGAGGCCCGGGGCAAGGCCGGGACCACGGTCTTCGACCTGGACTGGCGGCCGATGCTGTGGCCTTCCGAGGACGGAGCCGGGGCCGGGGCAGGAGCCGGGGCCGAAGCCGGGGACGCCAGCGGTGCCGGGGACGCCGCCGGGGAGTCCGGCCCCGGGCGGTGGTACCGGCGGGCCCTCGCGCTCGCGACGGTGGCCGTCGGGAACGCCGAGGAGTGCGCGATCGCCACCGGCGAGAGCGAGCCGTACGCGGCGGCGCGGGCGCTGCTCGCTGCGGGAGTGGAGCTGGCGGTGGTGAAACGGGGGCCGCAGGGCGTCCTCGCGGTCCATCGCGACGGGACTGTGGTGGAGGCCGCGCCCGTGCCGGTGACCGTGGTCAACGGGCTCGGCGCGGGGGACGCGTTCGGCGGCGCCCTGTGCCACGGGCTGCTCGCCGGGTGGGAGTTGGAGCGGGTGATCCACTACGCGAACGCCGCCGGGGCGATCGTGGCGTCGCGGCTGGCCTGTTCGACGGCGATGCCGTTCGCCCACGAGGTGGAGGAGGTGCTGGACCGTGCCGCTGGTGTCTGAGGCGGAGATGGCGCTCACCCGGCTGCGGGTGGTGGACCTCGCGCCGGGGGAGACGTACACGCACGCCTGCGGGGACGCGGAGTGGATCGTGCTCCCGCTGGCCGGGGGCTGCGTGGTCCGCTGCGCGGAGCCGCCCGGCGCGGAGCCCTGGGCCGGGGAGCCCTACGCCGCGGAGCCGCCCGGCGCCGCGCCGCCCCTTCCCGCACCGGGGCCGCTCCCCGGACCCCTCGTCCTCGAACTGCGCGGCCGGACCTCGGTGTTCGACGGCGTCACCGACTTCGCCTACCTCCCCCGCGACGGCGGCGCCGAGATCGCCTCCGCCGCCGGCGGCCGGTTCGCGCTCGTCGGGGCACGGTGCGAGCGGAGGCTCCCCGCGCGGTACGGACCCGCGCGGGAGGTCCCGGTGGAACTCCGGGGCGCCGGGACGTGCTCGCGGCAGGTCAACAACTTCGCCGCCGCCGACACCTTCGTCTGCGACCGGCTCATCGCCGTCGAGGTCCTGACGCCCGGCGGCAACTGGTCCTCGTACCCGCCCCACAAGCACGACGAGCACCGGCCCGGCGAGGAATCCCGGCTCGAGGAGATCTACTACTACGAGATCCGCGGTCACCGGGAAACGCCCGGACTCGGCTATCAGCGTGTCAGCCCGTCCCCGGCCGGGAAGACCGACATCCTCACCGAGGTGAGGACCGGGGACGCCGTGCTCATCCCCGACGGCTGGCACGGTCCGTCCATCGCCGCGCCCGGACACGACATGTACTACCTGAACGTCATGGCGGGGCCCGACGCGACCAGGGAGTGGCTCATCTGCGATCACCCCGATCACGCCTGGATCCGCTCCACCTGGTCCGGCCGGGACGTCGATCCCCGGCTGCCCTTCTACCGCGCGGAGGACTCCGTATGACGACCCCGACCGCGGCCCGGACCCCGACGCGGCTCACGGTCGCACAGGCCCTCGTCCGGTTCCTCAGCCGGCAGTACACCGAGCGCGACGGGCAGCGGCGCCGGCTGATCGCCGCAACCTGGGGGATCTTCGGGCACGGGAACGTCGCCGGGATCGGGCAGGCGCTGCTGGAGACCGGCCGGGAGGCGATGCCGTTCCTGCAGGGCCGCAACGAACAGGCCATGGTGCACGCCGCCGTCGGGTACGCCCGGCAGAGCGGACGGTTGTCCGCGCACGCCGTCACGACCTCCATCGGGCCGGGGGCCACCAACCTCGTCACCGGGGCCGCGCTCGCCACCGTCAACCGGATCCCCGTGCTCCTGCTGCCCGGGGACACCTTCGCCACCCGCCCCGCCGACCCCGTGCTCCAGCAGCTCGAAGTCCCGTACGCGGGCGACGTCTCCGTCAACGACACGCTGCGCCCGGTGTCGCGCTACTTCGACCGCGTCACCCGACCCGAGGCCTTGATCCCCGCGGCCCTGCAGGCCATGCGGGTCCTCACCGACCCCGTCCAGACCGGCGCCGTGACGCTCGCGCTGCCCCAGGACGTCCAGGCCGAGGCGTACGACTGGCCGGAGGAGTTCTTCGCCGAGCGCGTGTGGGGCGTCCGCCGGCCCCGCCCCGACGTCACCGAGCTCGCGCGCGCCGCCGAGGCCGTACGGGGGTCCGCCCGGCCGCTGGTCGTCGCCGGCGGCGGGATCCGGCACAGCGGGGCCCAGGAGGCGCTGGCGCGGTTCGCGCGGGACACCGGGATCCCGGTCGCGTCCACCCAGGCGGGCAAGGGGTCGCTGGCCTGGGACCACCCCGCCGAGGTGGGCGGGATCGGGCACACCGGCACGGCCACCGCCGACGCGCTGGCCCGCGAGGCCGATCTGGTGATCGCCGCCGGGACCAGGCTGACGGATTTCACCACCGCCTCCGCGACCTTGTTCCGACACCCGGACGTGCGGTTCCTCGGACTCAACCTCGACCCCTACGACGCCCACAAACTCGCCGCCCGGCCCCTGGTCTGCGACGCCCGGGCGGGCCTGGAGGACCTGCGGGACGCGGTGGCCGGGTACCGCGTGGACCCCGCGTACGAGACGGCGTACAAAGAGGGGAAGAAGGGATGGGAACGCCTGGTCGACCGGGCCTACGCGGCCCCGGACGAGGACGCCGTCCCGACGCAGGCGCAGGTGCTCGGCCTGCTCGACGGCCTCGTGGACGGCAGCGACGTGCTGATCAACGCGGCCGGCTCGCTCCCCGGGGACCTGCACAAGCTCTGGCGGCCCGGGTCCCCGGACCAGTACCACGTGGAGTACGGCTACTCCTGCATGGGCTACGAGATCCCGGCCGCGATCGGCGTCGCGCTGGCCGCGCCCGGCCGCCCCGTGTGGGCGCTGGTCGGTGACGGGACGTACCTGATGAACCCGACCGAGATCGTCACCGCCGTCCAGGAGCGGATCCCGGTCAAGGTGGTCATCCTCGACAACCACGGCTACGCCTCGATCGGAGGCCTGTCGGGGGCGGTGGGCGGCGAGGGGTTCGGGACCGCGTACCGCTTCCGGGCGTCCGACGGCTCGTACACCGGGGACCCCCTTCCGGTGGACCTGGCGGCCAACGCGGCCTCGCTCGGGATGGCCGTGATCCGCACTCGCACCGTGGGTGACCTGCGAAAAGCCCTCGCCGAGGCCCGTGCGGCGGACCGCCCCACATGTGTCTACGCACAGACCCGAACACCCGACACTGTGTCGGGCCCACCTCCGGCGCAGGCGTGGTGGGATGTTCCTGTGGCCGAGACCGCGACCCGTACGTCGGCGGCCCGGGCCCGCGAAGAGTACGACCGGCAAGCCGCGCAGCGACGTCGCCATCTGTGAAGGAGCAAGGCATGAAGACCGTCAACCACTGGATCGGTGGCAAGACCGTCGAGGGCGCGTCGGGCAACTACGGCCCGGTCACCGACCCCGCCACCGGCGAGGTCACCACGCAGGTCGCCCTCGCGTCCGCCGCCGAGGTCGACTCGGCCGTACAGGTCGCCAAGGAGGCGTTCCTGTCCTGGGGCCAGTCCTCGCTGGCCGCCCGCACCAAGGTGCTGTTCGCCTACCGCGCCCTGCTGGACGCCAACCGCGACGCGATCGCCGAGCTGATCACCGCCGAGCACGGCAAGGTGCACTCGGACGCGCTGGGTGAGGTCGCGCGCGGCCTGGAGATCGTCGAGCTGGCCTGCGGGATCACCGTCCAGCTCAAGGGCGAGCTGTCGACGTCGGTCTCCAGCAGCGTGGACGTCTCCTCGATCCGCCAGCCCATCGGCGTGGTCGCGGGCATCACCCCGTTCAACTTCCCGGCCATGGTGCCGATGTGGATGTTCCCGCTGGCCGTCGCCTGCGGCAACACCTTCATCCTCAAGCCGAGCGAGAAGGACCCCTCGGCCTCCACGCTGCTGGCGCAGCTTGCGAGCCAGGCCGGTCTGCCGGCGGGCGTCCTGAACGTCGTGCACGGCGACAAGGTCGCCGTCGACGCGCTCCTCGCGCACCCCGACGTCGCGGCCGTGTCGTTCGTCGGCTCGACCCCGATCGCCCGCCACATCCACACCACCGCCTCCGCCAACGGCAAGCGCGTACAGGCCCTGGGCGGCGCCAAGAACCACATGCTCGTGCTGCCGGACGCCGACCTGGACGCGGCCGCCGACGCGGCGGTCTCGGCCGCCTACGGTTCGGCCGGTGAGCGCTGCATGGCGATCTCCGCCGTCGTCGCGGTGGGTTCCATCGCCGACACGCTCGTCGAGAAGATCCGCGAGCGCGCCGAGAAGATCAAGATCGGCCCCGGCAACGACCCGACCTCCGAGATGGGCCCGCTGATCACCGCCGCCCACCGCGACAAGGTCGCCTCCTACGTGAAGGGCGCCGCCGCCCAGGGCGCGGACGTGGTCCTGGACGGCACCGGCTACACGGTTGAGGGCAACGAGAACGGCCACTGGATCGGCCTGTCGCTGCTCGACCGCGTCAAGACCGACTCAGACGCCTACCGCGACGAGATCTTCGGCCCGGTGCTGTGCGTGCTGCGCACCGAGACCTACGACGAGGGCCTGGCGCTCATCAACGCCTCGCCGTTCGGCAACGGCACCGCGATCTTCACCCGCGACGGCGGTGCCGCCCGCCGCTTCCAGCTGGAGGTCGAGGCGGGCATGGTCGGCGTCAACGTGCCGATCCCGGTGCCGGTCGGCTACCACTCCTTCGGCGGCTGGAAGGACTCCCTCTTCGGAGACCACCACATCTACGGGAACGACGGCATCCACTTCTACACCCGGGGCAAGGTCGTCACGACCCGCTGGCCCGACCCGTCGGACGCCCCGGCCGGCGTGGACCTCGGCTTCCCGCGCAACCACTGACGGCACAGCCCCGTTGGACCGCTCGCCCCCCGCAACCCTCACCGCGGGGGGCGAGCCCGTTCGGCCCGTCGCCGGGTCAGAACAGCGACCGGACCGCCGCCGCGGTCACCGACCGCATCACGTGGCCGTGGCCGTGGTCCGGGACGACGGTGAAGCCGACCCGCCGGTCGGCGCCCGCCCGGATCAGTCCGCGGCCGCGCGCGTGGTCGCCGCAAGGTCTTCCCCGCGCGCCTCCGGGCCGGGCCCCTCTTCGCCGCGCTGTCGTGCCGTCGGTGGTGGCCTCCCGTACCGGTCGATGGCCGGACGCCGGCACCTGGTGACACCCTGACCGGTCAGCGGACCTCGGCCAAGTCCTGGGCCGCTGCGGGCTGTTCGGCCCCGTTCCGGCGGCGTCGGCGCTGCACCCAGACGGTGATCCCGGCGCCCGCCAGCACGAGGAGGGTGCCGAGCGCGGGCCACGGCACGGCGAGGACGTCCGCGGTGGACGAGGACACGAGATCGGGGTAGGCCGAGGCGCCGGCGGTGATGTCCACGGTGACCCAGTCCGACTGCGGCGCGTCGGCCCAGTCCTCGGTCAGCTCGATCCGCTGGCCCGGAAGCAGCACGAGCTTCAGCTCGCGGGCGGGACGGTCCAGCACTCGGCGGCCGAACAGGCCCTCGGCGGTGACCGTCACCTTCGGCTCGACCACCACGTTCCCGCGGTTGACCAGGGAGTACGAGATCTTCGCGTGGGCGTCCTTCACCCAGGGCAGCAGCGGCGCCGTCCGGCTGACCTTCACGTCCTCGACGCTGAGCCCCGGGGTCACCGGCCCCGGCACCCGGAAGTAGAGCCGGGAACCGACCTGGCGCTTCACCCCGACCTGGACCTTGCCCTCCTGCTGGATGCCCTCCACCTCGGTGTTGAGGGCGACGATCCCGCCCACGTGGTCGCCGGGCGTCGCGTCCGCCGGGACCTTCACGGAGAACGGGACGTCCTTGCGCCCTTTGGGCGGCACGGTGACGGTGGTGTTCGTCTCGGGCGGCAGCACGACCCAGGTGCCCACGTCCTTGGGCTTCGTCTCCACCGGCAGCAGGGCGAAGGCGCCGCCCACCGGGGTGTTCACGGCGTCGGTCGCGAATATCCGGAACGTCAGCTCCTTGTCGGAGGAGTTCACGATCGTCGCGCTGTCGTCGACGGTGGTGCCTGCCTCGCCCTGGTGGAAGAAGTACGCGCGGTCGGTCATCGCCGCACCGGCGGGCGGCGTCGGGAAGACGCCCCAGGTGCCGTTGTCCGCGGCCGTCGCGGTGGCCGCGGGAAGCAGGCCCGTACCCAGCAGGAGGAGGCTGACGAGCAGACCGTGGAGCGAGGAGCGGGTGCGGGTGCGCATGGGCGGGTTCTCCAGTCGGCGGCGGACGGGGGTGGCAGGGGCGGGTGCGGGTGGGAGTGACGGACGGGGGCGACGGGTGGTGACGGGAAGCGCCGAAGGGTGGTGCGGCGCCGGAGCGCCGCACCATAGTGGTGTGCTCGGTGCGGCGCTGGGCCCGGTGCACGACCCGGGCGCGGCGGATCGACTCCTCGAGGGCGGCGC